>JANMCS010000036.1:0-3178 GCA_031361405.1 Betaproteobacteria bacterium | reverse complement strand
CCTGGGCACCGCGGCCTGGATGGCGATGTACATCGCGCGCACGTTGAGATTGAAGCTGAAGTCCCAGTCCGTTTCCTTGCACTCCAGCACGGTGCCGTGATGCACATAGCCCGCGCAGTTGAACATCACGTCGAGCGGCGGCAGTTCGCCGATCAGCGCGCGCACGGCGGCGTCGTCCATCACGTCGAGCGGTCGGGCGGTGATGTTGGCCACGCCCTTGAACTGGTCGAGCAGCTTCGCGTTCACGTCGGTGGCGATCACCGCTGCGCCGGCCGCCGCCATCTGCATCGCGCTGGCAAAGCCTATGCCCTGCCCCGCGGCGGTTACCAGTGCGGTCTTGCCCGCCAGTCGTCCTGCCATCGTTGCTCCTTCGCTTATCGTTGGGTCGTTCAGCGCAGCGCGGGCCGCAGGCTTGCCGCCGGATCGGCCCAGTTGCTGTTGGGCACATGCGAGAACCAGCCCGGGCGTCCCGGATCGCGATCATAAGGGTAGCCACCCAGCTCGCGATACAACTCGTGATATTGCGCAAGTTTGGCGCGATCGAGCGTCACGCCGAGCCCGGGCGCGTCGGGCACGCGAATGGCGCCGTTGACATACTTCATCAGGCCGCCGGTGATCACGTCGTCGGTGAGGTGGTGATAGTGCGCATCGGCGGCATAGCCGAGGTTGGGTACGACCGCGCCCATGTGCAACATCGACGCCAGCTGGATGCCGAGCTCGCCGGAGCTGTGCACGGCCACGCCCAATCCCATCGTCTCGCACACGGCGGCCGCCTTGATGCAGGGCCGGATGCCGCCCCAGAACGTGGTGTCGAGCAGGATCACGTCGACGCCGCCATGCTGGATGTTGCTGGCCAGCTGCTCGAAATTCACGACGACCGTGTTGGTGGCAATGGGCAGCGGCACGAATTCCTTCAGCCGCTTCAGTTGCGGCATGCCCCAGACTGGATCTTCGAAATAGTCGTTGCGGATATCGAGGATGTTGCGGCCGAACTCGATGGCGTCCGCCAGCGACAGCGCCGAATTGGGGTCGTAGCGGAAGCGCTCGCCCGGCATGGCCGCGGCAATGGCGCGATAGCACTCCAGCTCGTGCGCCGGCGGATACACGCCGCCCTTCAGTTTGTGCGACGTGAAGCCGTGCGCCGCCTGCAGTGCCTGCGCATTGGCGACGAGTTGCTCCGGCGTGCGCACTTCGCCTTTGCCGGTGACGGGATCGGCATAGCGAAAGAAAAGATAGCTCGCAAAATCGACCGCGTCGCGCAGTTTGCCGCCCAGCAACGCATGCACCGGCACGCCGAGCTTCTGGCCCAGGATGTCGAGGCATGCGAACTCGATCGCCGCATGCAATTGCGTGCGATTGTTGTAGAGACTGGCGGTGGGGTTGCAGACCTTGAGCCGCATCGCCTCGAGTGCAAAGACGTCGTGCCCATCGAGGTAGGACGCCAATCCGGCAAACGCGCGCGTGGCATCCTCGCCGCCGCCGCCCATTTCGCCCAGGCCCACGTAGCCGTCGTTGGTCTCGACTTCAACCACCGTGCGCACGAAGCGTCCCCAATGCGCGCCGTTGCTGTGCAGCAGCGGCGCCTCGAGCGGCACCGTGACAGGCGTGGCGCGGATTGTAGCGATGGTCGTGGGCATTTCGGGCGGGCGGGGTGGTGAATTTCGGGGTTCGCGGCGCGGGAATCCGCGACGATTACGCAGCTGCCTTGTGAGGACTTTATCCATTCTACCAAGAACGGAGGAATTGGTTAGACCACTTGACCAATATCCGGGCGGGAGTTAGCCTTCCAGCCGGTCCATTCGAGGAGGGGCGCGACGGGGAGCCAGCGAGGCTTGCCGCCACGTGCACCATCCCATGCCATTCCATAGCATCGAACCCCGACGGCTTTATCGCCAGATCGCCGACCAGATTCGCACGCTCATCAAGAGCGGCGAGTATCACGCGGGCGCGCGCCTGCCTCCCGAGCGCGATCTCGCCAAGCAGCTGGGGGTCTCGCGCCCATCGGTGCGCGAAGCATTGATTGCGCTCGAGGTCGAGGGCCTGGTCGAAGTCCGCATCGGGTCGGGCATCTACGTGCAGGAGGCGGGCATCGCGCATGCGGTGCACGAGGGCGACACCACGGCGGGTCCATTCGAGCTGATCCGCGCGCGCTACGTGATCGAATCCGAGTGCGCGGCGCTGGCGGCCAAGTCGGCCAAGAAGCCGCAGCTGCAGGCCATTGCCGACGCGCTGGCCGCGATGGAGCGCGACGTCACCAGCAAGCACCCGGCGCAAGACGGCGACCGCCAGTTCCACATGCGCATCGCCGAGGCCACCGGCAACAGCGCGCTGGTGGCGGTGGTGCGAATGTTGTGGGACGAACGCACCGGCCCACTCTACAAGCAACTTGAAAACCACTACGACACGCCGTCGTTGTGGGAACATGCGATGACCGAGCACCGCGCCGTCTACAAGGCGATCGCGGTGCGCGATGCCAACGCTGCGCGTACCGCCATGCAGCGGCATCTGAACCAAGCCTACAAACGATTTTCCACGAGCTGGGACCAGCTGCAGTAAGGGGCCGGTTCGGGCGAATGAAGGACACCACCATGCTTGCCTGCCGCATTCACGCCAAGGAAGACCTGCGCATCGAACCCGTGGACATGCCCTCGCCGGGGCCAGGCGAAGTGTTGCTGCGTCTGGGCGCCGCCGGCATCTGCGGGTCGGACCTGCATTACTACTTCGAAGGCCGCAACGGCAACTTCATCGTGCGTGAGCCGCTGATCCCGGGCCACGAGGCGTCCGGTGTCGTCGAGGCCATTGGCCCGGGCGTCACGCGGGTGAAAAGAGGCGACAAGGTCGCCGTGTCGCCGTCGCATGCGTGCGGCCGTTGCGAAGGTTGCCGCGAAGGGCGCGAGCAGCTCTGCGCCAACATGAAGTTCCTGGGCAGCGCCAGCCGCTTCCCGCATGTGCAGGGGCTCTTCCAGGAATATTTCGTGATGGGCGAGCGCCAATGCTATCCGGTGGGCGGCGACATCACACTGGGCGAACTCGCCTTTGCCGAGCCGCTGGCCGTGGGTCTGCATGCCGTCAATCGCGGCGGCGATCTCCTCGGCAAATCCGTGCTGATCACCGGCGCGGGCACCATCGGCTGCGTCACCGTGCAGGCGGCCCGGCTGGCCGGGGCGCGCAAGATCAC
>JANMCS010000025.1:0-1735 GCA_031361405.1 Betaproteobacteria bacterium | reverse complement strand
GCCGAGGTATTCGCGGATGCGAATGTCCTGGGCGAGCGTGGGCGCGAAGTTCTTGCTGTTCGCGAACCACTTCGAACCCCAGTTCCGCGTGACGGAAAGGCGGAATCCGGTCGGATGTATTTTTTGACCCATGACCTGTGGTTTCCTTAGTTTCCGTCGCCGACGGCGACGTGGATATGGCAGCTTTGCTTGCCGATGATGTTGCCGCGGCCCTTGGCGCGAGCGGTGGTCCGCTTCAACGTGGTGCCCTTGTCGATGTAGACCGTCACGACCTTCAGCTCGTCGATGTCGGCGCCGTCGTTGTGCTCGGCGTTGGCGATCGCGGACTCCAGGACCTTTTTGATGATCCTGGCGCCCTTCTTGGGGCTGAACGTAAGCAGTGACAGCGCGCGATCGACCGGCAGACCGCGGATCTGGTCGGCGACGAGGCGGCCCTTCTGGGCCGACAGACGTACGCCTTTGAGCGTTGCAGTAGTTTCCATCATCGGCTCCTTACTTCTTCCGCGGCGCCGCGGGTGCCGCCACCTTCTTGTCGGCCGAGTGGCCTTTGAAGGTGCGCGTCAGCGCGAATTCGCCAAGCTTGTGTCCGACCATGTTTTCCGAAACATAAACGGGGATGTGCGCCTTGCCGTTGTGCACGGCGATCGTCAGGCCGACGAAATCCGGCGTGACGGTCGAGCGGCGCGACCAGGTCTTGATCGGCTTCTTGTCGTTGATCGCGCGCGCCTTCTCCACCTTGGCCATCAGGTGCTGGTCGACGAACGGACCTTTTTTCAGTGAACGTGACATGTTTGCTTATCCCTTGGTCGCGTGGCGACGGCGCACGATCATGTGGTCCGTGCGCTTGTTGCTGCGCGTCTTGTAACCCTTGGTGGGCGTGCCCCACGGCGAGACCGGATGGCCACCGCCGTTGGAACGTCCGCCGTGCGGGTGATCCACCGGGTTCATGGAGATGCCGCGAACCGTCGGGCGGATGCCGCGCCAGCGGTTGGCGCCGGCCTTGCCGATCGAACGCAGGTTGTGCTCTTCGTTGCCCACTTCGCCGATGACGGCGCGGCAGTCGACGTGCACCTTGCGGATTTCACCCGAGCGCAACCGCAGCTGCGCGAAGATACCTTCACGCGCCAGCAGCTGAACCGAGGCCCCGGCCGCACGTGCGATCTGCGCGCCCTTGCCCGGCTGCATTTCGATGCAATGCACCGTGGTACCCACCGGGATGTTGCGCAACGGCAGGCAGTTGCCCGGCTTGATGCCGGCTTCGACGCCCGACAGCAGTTGTGCGCCCACCGCCACGCCACGCGGCGCGATGATGTAACGGCGCTCGCCGTCGGCATACAGCAGCAACGCGATGTTGGCGCTGCGGTTGGGGTCGTATTCGAGGCGTTCCACCTTGGCCGGAATGCCATCCTTGCCGCGCTTGAAGTCGACGATGCGGTAATGCTGCTTGTGCCCGCCGCCCTTGTGGCGAATGGTGATGTGACCGTTGTTGTTGCGGCCCGAACCACGCTTCTGCGGTTCGACCAGCGACGCAATCGGCGCACCCTTGTGCAGGTCCTTGTTGACGACCTTGACCATCGCCCGGCGGCCCGGGGAAGTCGGCTTTACTTTGACGAGCGCCATGTCAGGCCTCCGCCGCGAAGTTGATTTCCTGGCCCGGCTTCAGGCACACGTAGGCCTTCTTCCAGTTGCTGCGACGGCCCATGAACCGGCCGAAGCGCTTTTCCTTGCCCTTGAC
>JANMCS010000019.1:0-4839 GCA_031361405.1 Betaproteobacteria bacterium | reverse complement strand
CATTCGATGTTTGCGGGGCCCGGTGCGCTCGACCGCCTGAAGATGTGCGCGGACTGCCGCGTGATCGACCTCGTGCAGAACGAGGGCAGTGTCAACATCCGCGATGTGTAGCCGGCCGTGACTACGACGCCCGTTGCGCTGGCTTGGCCGATTGCCCCCGAGGACGAGGCGCGCGCCGGTCTCTATGCGCTCTTGTCGCGCCTCTTCATAGCGCCGCCATCCGTCGCGCTACTGGAAGCGGTGGGGACAGCGGAGTTGTGGGACGAAGCGGATGGCAACCCGCTGGCCGCCGCCTGGAACCGGCTGGTGATGGCAAGCGGCGCGATGGATGCCGACGCGGCGGCGCAGGAATACACCGATCTCTTCGTCGGGGTCGGCAAATCCGCCGTCAATCCGCACGGCTCGCACTGGATTGCCGGGTTCATGATGGAAAAGCCGCTGGCGGAATTGCGTACGACACTGGCGGAGATGGGCCTGGCCCGCGATCCGGGCGTGACCATGCTGGAGGATCATCTGGCGGCGGTATTCGAAACGATGCGCATTCTCATCGCCGGAAGGGGTGACCGCGCCCCCGTCGCCCCCGCCGTGCAGCAGGCATTCTTTGCGAGTCATATCGCACCCTGGGTGTTCATTTGTTGCAGTGCAATAGAAGCCTGTCTGGTTGCTAATTACTACAAGCGCGTTGCAGAATTCGGAAACGCGTTTCTGGCGGTCGAACGTGACTCGCTCGCCATGGACTGAACGCCGCCTGCGGCGCAGTACCTGCACCACACAACGTCACGCAGCAATTTTTTCGGAGGTTCGCATGGGCACCTCGCCGCAACGTAATGCGTCGGCATCGGCTTCGACGCCTGCTGCGCCTTCACCCGATTTGAAACGTCGTCGATTCCTGCTTGCAATGGGTGCAGGTGGCGCCGGCGTGGCTGCCGTGGCCACCCAGTCGCTGACGGCACCCATCGCCGCCCCTGCCGTTGCCGAGGCGGCAGTCGAGGGCCAGGGCTACCGCGAAACCGAACACGTGCGCGACTACTACGCGACCACCCGGATCTGACGGAGGAATCCATGCTGCTCACGCGCAAGATTGACACGGCTCGTACGGCCGGCCCCCGCCTGAAGCGACTGACCGGTGCCCGGTTGTCGACGATGGATCGCCGCACCTTCCTCAAGCGATCGGGTCTCGCGGCCGGCGCCGGTGCGTTTGCCAGCCAGCTGCCTTATGGCGTGATCGGTCCTGCCGCTGCGGCGAAGGAAGGCGAGGCCACCAAGGTTGTCAAGGCGCGCACGATCTGCACCCACTGCTCGGTGGGCTGCGCCGTCGATGCCACGGTGGAAAATGGCGTGTGGACGCGGCAGGAACCGGTCTTCGATTCGCCGATCAACCTGGGCGCGCACTGTGCGAAGGGCGCGTCGGTGCGCGAGCACGGCCACGGCGAGCATCGCCTGAAGACGCCGATGAAGCTCGTCAACGGCAAGTGGCAACGGTTGTCGTGGGAGCAGGCGCTGAACGAAGTAGGCGACAAGCTGCTGGCGCTGCGCAAGGACGCCGGCCCCGACGCCGTGTTCTGGGTGGGCAGTTCCAAGCACAACAACGAACAGGCTTACCTGATGCGCAAGTTCGTGTCCTTCTGGGGCACCAACAACTGCGACCATCAGGCGCGGATCTGTCATTCGACGACGGTAGCGGGTGTGGCCAACACCTGGGGCTACGGCGCGATGACCAATTCGTACAACGACATGCAGAGCACCAAGTGCGCGATGTACATCGGCAGCAATGCCGCGGAAGCGCACCCGGTGTCGATGTTGCACATGCTGCACGCGAAGGAAACCGGCGCGAAGATGATCGTGGTCGACCCGCGGTTCACGCGTACCGCCGCCAAGGCGGACGAATACGTGCGCATCCGCTCCGGCACCGATATCCCGTTCCTGTTCGGCATGCTGTATCACATCTTCACTAACGGCTGGGAAGACAAGCAGTACATCAACGACCGCGTCTATGGCATGGAAAAGGTCAAGGAAGACATCATGGCCAAGTGGACGCCGGCCAAGGTCGAGGAAGTTTGCGGCGTACCCGAAGCCCAGGTGCTGAAGATTGCCGAAATGATGGCCAAGAACAAGCCATCGACCATCGTGTGGTGCATGGGCCAGACCCAGCACACGATTGGCAATGCGATCGTCCGCGCTTCGTGCATCCTGCAGTTGGCGCTCGGCAACATCGGCGTGTCCGGTGGTGGCGCCAACATCTTCCGCGGTCACGACAACGTGCAGGGCGCCACCGACGTGGGCCCCAATCCCGATTCGCTGCCCGGCTACTACGGGCTTGCCACCGGCTCCTGGAAATACTGGGCCGGCGTGTGGGGTGTGGATTACGAGTGGATCAAGAAGCAATACGCCGACGGGATGATGGAAAAGCCGGGCATGACCGTCTCGCGCTGGATCGACGGCGTTATGTATCCCAACGACGTGCTCGACCAGGGACCGAACCTGAAGGCAATGGTGTACTGGGGCCATGCGCCCAACAGCCAGACGCGCGGCATGGACATGGTCGAGGCCATGAAAAAGCTCGAGCTGATGGTGGTGATCGATCCCTATCCGTCCGCCACCGCCGCCATGTGTGCGATGGTGCGCAAGGATGGCGTCTACCTGCTGCCTGCGGCCACCCAATTCGAGACGTCGGGCTCGTGCACGGCGTCGAACCGTTCGCTGCAATGGCGCGAAAAGGTGATCGAGCCGCTGTTCGAATCGAAGCCCGACCACACGCTGATGGTGGCCTTCGCGAAGAAATTCGGCTTCGACAAGGAACTCACCAAGAACTTCGAAATGGTGAAGGACAAGGATGGCTGGGACGAGCCCACGCCCGAGTCCATCCTGAAGGAAATCAACCGCGGCACCTGGACGGTCGGCTACTCGGGCCAGTCGCCGGAGCGGCTGAAGCTGCACATGAAAAACATGGCCACGTTCGACGTGAAAACGTTGCGCGCGCGTGGCGGCCCGTGTGACGGCGACTACTTCGGACTGCCGTGGCCCTGCTACGGCACGCCGGAATTGAAGCATCCCGGCTCGCCCAACCTTTACGACACGTCGAAGAAGTTGATGGACGGTGGTGGCTGCTTCCGCGCCAATTTCGGCGTCGAGCGCGACGGCGTGTCGTTGCTCGCCGCTGACGGCTCGTTCCCGAAAGGGTCCGACCTCACGACCGGGTATCCGGAGTTCGACCACGTGTTGCTGAAGAAACTTGGCTGGTGGGATGAATTGACCGACGCCGAGAAAAAAGCGGCCGAAGGCAAGAACTGGAAGACCGACATGTCGGGCGGCATCATCCGCGTGGCGATGCAGGTCCACGGTTGCCATCCGTTCGGCAACGCCAAGGCGCGCGCGATAGTCTGGAATTTTCCGGACGGCATTCCGCAGCATCGCGAACCGCTCTATTCGCCGCGTCCCGACATGGTGGCCAAGTACCCGACGTCCGACGACAAGAAGGCCTTCTGGCGGATGCCCACGCAATACAAGAGCATCCAGGATAAAAACGTCGCCGAGAAAGTGGCCGAGAAATTCCCGCTGGTGCTCACCAGTGGCCGGCTCGTCGAATACGAAGGGGGCGGCGACGAAACGCGTTCCAATCCGTGGCTCGCTGAGCTGCAGCAGGAAAATTTCATCGAGATCAATCCCAAGGACGCCAATGATCGCGGCGTGAAGGACGGCGAATACGTGTGGGTGCAGTCGCCCACCGGCGCCAAGATCACGGTCAAGGCGATGGTTACTGATCGTGTTGGCGCCGGCACCACGTTCATCCCGTTCCATTTCGCGGGCTGGTGGCAGGGCCGTGATCTGCTCGAGTTCTACCCTGAGGGCGCGGCGCCGATCGTGCGGGGCGAGGCCGTCAACACCGCCACCACCTACGGCTACGATTCCGTAACGATGATGCAGGAAACCAAGACGACGCTTTGCCAGGTCGCCAAGAAAGCCTGAGGGGAACGAAACCATGGCTCGAATGAAATTTCTGTGTGATGCCGAGCGCTGCATCGAGTGCAACGGCTGCGTGACCGCCTGCAAGCAGGAGAACGACATTCCCTGGGGCGTGAACCGCCGTCGTGTCGTCACGATCAATGACGGCGTGCCCGGCGAGCGTTCGATCTCGGTGGCGTGCATGCATTGCTCCGACGCGCCGTGTATGGCGGTGTGCCCGGTGGATTGCTTCTACCGGTCGGAGGAAGGTGTCGTCCTGCACGACAAGGACCTGTGCATCGGTTGCGGCTACTGTTTCTATGCGTGCCCGTTCGGCGCGCCGCAGTTTCCGCAGGCCGGCGCGTTTGGCGTGCGCGGCAAGATGGACAAGTGCACGTTCTGCGCCGGTGGCCCCGAGAAGGACAACTCCGAGGCCGAGTTCAAGAAGTACGGCCGGAACCGTCTCGCCGAGGGCAAGCTGCCGGCGTGCGCCGAAATGTGCTCGACCAAGGCATTGCTGGCTGGCGACGGCGACACTATTGCCGAGATCTACCGGCAGCGCGTCACCGTGCGCGGCAAGGGTAGCGATGTGTGGGGCTGGGGCACGGCTTACGGTCGTCCCGATGCACCCAAGCCGGTCGCCACGCCGGGAGCAAAATCGTGATGGCGCGCCTGACCAGGATTGCCACGCTGGCGTTCGGTGCGATGGCGGCGCTGATGCTTGCAGGTTGCGGTGAACGGCCACAGGTCATCGAATACAAGCAGGGCAAGTACCAGGGCAAGCCCGACGAGTCGCCCTATGCCGCCGCGCCGTTCAACGGCAACAAGGACGCGTGGGAACGTGACATCCGCGCGCGCACGCAGAACCAGAACGAGTATCGGCGGACCGGGGGTTGA
>JANMCS010000597.1:0-4386 GCA_031361405.1 Betaproteobacteria bacterium | reverse complement strand
CGATCCAGAGATCGTGCTGCTCGGCACCGGGGCGCAGCAGCGGTTTCCACACGCGGGCCTGATGCGCGCACTGACCGCTGCGCGCATCGGCGTCGAGCCGATGGACACGCGCGCGGCGTGCCGCACGTTCAACATCCTGGTGGCCGAAGGGCGACGCGTCGTGGCGGCGCTGATCTTGCGTTGACCGTGCGTTCACCGTGCGTTGAAGCGAACTGCCGACCGCTACTCACCCATCTGCAGTAGCATGCCGCGGTCGCGCGCGTAGCCGATCGCCCCGCGAAACAGGTAGACCCCAACGGCGAGATACGCGAGATCGAGCACGACGGCCCAGAAAAACGCGTCCCATGCAAACACACCCTGCAGCAACAGCGCGCGCATGCCCTCG
The DNA here is from genome assembly GCA_031361405.1 of Betaproteobacteria bacterium. Classification (GTDB taxonomy): domain Bacteria; phylum Pseudomonadota; class Gammaproteobacteria; order Burkholderiales; family Casimicrobiaceae; genus VBCG01. The sequence goes on along the minus strand of JANMCS010000597.1, from coordinate 4,001 downwards.
AACACATGCGCGGGCGGCAGCGCCAGCGCTATCGCCTGCAATGCCGGCGGCAACACGCTGATCGGGTAGTACACGCCGGACACCGGCGCGACCAGGAAGATCGCCGCCCACGCCAGTTCCTGCGCGCCCAGTCCCCAGCGCAGGATCATAGCGGACACGGCAAGCCCGATGGCCCACCCGAAGGCGATCAGCAGCGTGAAGAACGCAATCAACGGAAAGCCCATCGCAAAAATCGAGTAGCGGAACAGCAGCCACGCGAAAACGCAGGCGCCGCCGACGCCGATCAGCGTGCGCATCATGCTCATCACCACCTGCCCGGCGATGAATTCGCGCAGCCGCAGCGGGCTGACAAAAAGGCTGGCCAGGTTGCGCGATTGCAATTCCTCGATGAAGGTCAGCGACACGCCGAGCTGGCCGCGAAACAGCACGTCCCACAGCAACACCGCCCCGATGAAGAAGCCGGGCGCGTCGCGCAGGAAGCTGTTGGTAGGCTGCAGATACAGCGTGAGGAATGCCCACAGCACCATCGTGACCGTGGGGTAGTAGGCCATCGACACGATGCGCGGCCACGACTTCAGCAACAGGTAGGCATGCCGGCGCACCAGCGCGCGTACGCGCCGCAGGGCCGCGGCGAGGCCGGATTGCGGATGCAGCACCGGAGTGGACTTGGGCGCGCGCATGGCCGGGTTCAGAACGCCATCGGCTCGGCGGGCGTGTCATCGATGCCTCGCGCGATGTCGAGGAACACCTGCTCCATGTCGGCACGCGCATAGCGGGCGAGCAGTGCGCCCGGCGACCCGCGGTCCACGATCCGGCCCGCGCGCATCATGATCACGTCGCCGCACATCCGCTCGACTTCGCCCATGTTATGCGAGGCCAGCAGCATCGTGCAGCCGCTGGCACGCTGGTAATCCTCGAGATAGGTGCGCATCCGATCGCCGATATCGGGATCGAGCGACGCGGTCGGTTCGTCGAGCAGCAGCACCTCGGGATAATTGAGCAGCGCCTTGGCGAGCGACACACGCGTACGCTCCCCTGCCGACAGGTTGCCGTAGGCGCGCTTCAGGAGCGGTACCAGTTCGAACTGCGACGCCAGTTCGGCGATGCGTCCCGATGGATCGACGAGGCCGTAAAGGTCGGCGAACACGCGCAGGTTTTCACGCACGGTGAGCCGCTTCGGCAGGTCCACGTAGGGCGACGTGAAATTCATCCGCGGCAGCACGCGATAGCGCGAACGCAACATGTCCTCGCCGAGCACCGTGATGCTGCCGGCGGTCGGGCGCAGGAGGCCCAGCAGCATCGATAGCGTCGTGGTCTTGCCGGCACCGTTGCCACCGAGCAGCGCCGTGATCCCGCCGTATTGGACCGTGAAGGAAATTCCGCGCACGGCCTGCACTTCGCCATAATTCTTGGCGAGGTCGGTAACGACGATCGCCGCGTCGCCGTCCGCGGTCGCTGGGAGGGGTTCGTGCATGGCGGGAGCGGGCCTGCATGGTTGCGTATCGCGACCATGACGGGGAAGTCTAGCCCATGGCGCCGCAACGGGTCAGCACTGGATCGTGGCGCGACAGTAGTTGGACAGTTCCCGAACCACGACCGTGCCGGTGACGGGACGCCGGGCCTTGCCGTCTCCGTATTCGAGCTCCAGCTTGATCCTGTATTTATCGAAGAAGGCCGTGAACTGCTCGGCGCCGACCGTGCCCGTGGCGTACAGCGCGTCCTCCGCGGCATCGTGTTCGAGCACGATGGCCGCCAGCGGTTGCGGCGCGGGGCCGGACACCACGCGCGCACCGGCCACCGGATCGTAGACGCTATGATCGGCGCAACAATGGATGACCTGCGCGGCGGAGGTGGCCGAGCGTTCGCGCTGGTAGCGGATGAACGATACCTCGCGCGTGGGGTATGCGAGCTTGTGCGCACAGATGGCCGAATAGGCAACGATGTTGCGGTCGCGACCCACCCCGCCCTGCCATGCGTAGGCCGACCCGTCCTGCCGCGCAAGCTCGGTTCTGCCCGCCACCGGCCGTGAAAATTTCAGCAGCAGGCAGGGCGTGGCCACGAACGGGTAGTGGAAGACATAGTTGGTTTCCGCGACCAGGTCGGCCGGCACCAGTGGGCGTCCGTGCACGTCGACCAGCCGCACCCGCGCATGGCGCCGCGGCGTGGCCTGCGCCCAGGCGGCGGGCACAGCGGGCAATGTGGCGGCGCTGCCGAACACCGCGCAGGATTCGAGAAATTCACGCCGTTTCATGATGGGTAGCGGTCACCGGCAGCCATGGACGCAGCGGCAACGATTCTACCGGCCCGGCCGGCGCGGCGCGCGATTGTTTCAACGCCGATAACCGCAGTGGCATCAGGCCGTCGACAACTCGCGCACATGTTCCGTGGCGCTGCGACCCAGCGCCGACAGCGAATAGCCGCCTTCCAGCGACGACACGATGCGCCCGTGGGCGTGCCGCGCCGCCACGTCCAGCAATTGCCGCGTGACCCACGCGTAGTCGGCCTCGACCAGCTTCAGCCCGGCCAGCGGGTCCTCCTTATGCGCATCGAAACCCGCCGAGATGAGAATGAGCTGCGGCCGGTGCGCCTCGAGCGCCGGCATCCAGTGCTCGAGCACCGCCGCGCGGAATTCCTCGCCACCCGATCCCTCTGCCAACGGCACATTGACCATGTTGGCGGCCGGCGCCTCGGTGCCGCAGTACGGATAGAGCGGATGCTGGAATGTCGACACCATCAACACCCGCGGATCGCCGCTGAAGATGTCCTCGGTGCCATTGCCGTGGTGCACATCGAAATCGACGATGGCCACGCGCTCGAGACCGTAGGCGGCCAGCGCATGCGCGGCGCCCACGGCCACGCTGTTGAAGAGACAGAATCCCATCGCGCGCCGCCGTTCGGCATGATGTCCCGGGGGCCGCACTGCGCAGAAGGCCGTGCTGGATTCGCCGCGCATGACGAGATCCACCGCCAGCACCACGGCGCCGGCGGCGTGCCGGGCTGCGGTCAGCGAGTGGGGATTGAGCGCCGTGTCGGGATCGATGAAATGCAGGCCCGCGGCGGGCGATGCCGCATCAATGGTGTCGATGTAGCCGGACGCATGCACGCGCCCCAGCTGGTCGCGCGTGACCGCCGGCGCCGTATAGTGCACGAGGAAGGCGTCGATGCCGGACGCGATCATCCGGTCGCTGATCGCGGTCAGCCGCTCGGGACACTCGGGATGATAGGGCCCCATTTCATGCAGCAGGCACGATGGATGGGTGATGAAGGCGGTGGGCACGTTCGACAAGCGGGCAACGCTATCCAGTGAACTTCAACGAAGGTAAATGGCCGAAGCTTTCGCTCCGGGCACGATCATTGCGGCTGGAGCCCGGATGGCTTCCGTCAAACGGAGTGTAACCCGGGCCCGCCGGTCGTGACGGCGACCCCGAACACAGGCTAGATTCGTTACATTCCTCACCTACCCGACCGCCAAACCCGAGACCGCCATGACCCTGCGTCCCGCCTCCTCACCCGGCACCCCCGCCGCTGCCCGCCTGCAGCAGGTGCTGGCGCAACTCGCACGCATCGTCGTCGGCAAGGACGACGTGCTGCGCCTCGCGCTGGCCTGCCTCATCGCCCGCGGCCACCTGCTGATCGAGGACATTCCAGGGGTGGGCAAATCGACACTGGCGCATGCGCTGGCCGCCACGCTCGGGCTGCGCTATTCGCGCGTGCAATTCACCAGCGACCTCTTGCCGGCCGATGTGCTGGGGGTATCGATCTTCGACGAGAAGGCCCAGAGTTTTCGCTTCCATCCGGGGCCGATCTTCAACTCGGTGGTGCTGGCCGACGAAATCAACCGGGCGCCGCCCAAGACCCAGAGTGCGCTCCTCGAAGCCATGGAGGAGCGCCAGGTGTCGCTCGACGGCCAGACGCGCAAGCTGCCCGATCCGTTTTTTGTCATTGCCACGCAAAATCCGGTGGAGCAGATCGGCGCCTATCCATTGCCCGAATCCCAGCTC
>JANMCS010000568.1:0-2707 GCA_031361405.1 Betaproteobacteria bacterium | reverse complement strand
CGTGCGGCTGTTCGGCGAGCGGTTGATGCCGGTGGCCAGTCCGCGGCTCCTGCGCCGCAGCGCGCCGCTCGCGCGCCCGGCCGACCTTGCGCACCACGTGCTGCTGCACCTCGACGATGCCACGGGCATCATGCCCTGGCTCAACTGGCCGGCGTGGCTCACGGCCAATGGCCACCCCGACCTGCGACCTACGGGCGCGATGCACTTTTCGCTCTACGACCAGGTGGTCCAGGCCGCCATCGCCGGCGAGGGCGTGGCACTCGGGCGCATTCCACTGATCGCCCGGTTCCTGGAGGATCGCAGCCTGATCGCGCCTTTTGCCAAGCGCTACGACTCGCCGCGCAGCTATTTCGCGATCGCCGCGCCGCATGCGGCGCAGCGGATGGAAGCGCAGGCATTCGTGGCGTGGCTGCGCGAGGAGGCCGTTGCTGCGCCGGCGGCGGCGGCCGGTGTCCGCGTCACGAAAGCCGTATCCACCGATCGCCGGACCTGAAAGCCATCCCATGCCGCACGCCCCCGCCTCGCCGTCCCCGTTCATCGCGCGCTACGCCTCGCTGATTCCCCCCGGGGCGCGCGTGCTCGATCTGGCGGCAGGCACCGGTCGGCATGCGCGACTGCTGGCGTCGCGAGGCGCGCGCGTGCTGGCGGTCGATCGCGATGCGACCGCACTTGCCGCTTGTGGCAACGACCCGCGCATCGAGACGCGCATGCTCGACCTCGAGACCGGCAACTGGCCACTCGCGGGCGAAATATTCGACGCGATCATCGTGGCCAATTACCTGCACCGGCCGTTTCTTCCATTTCTGCGCGCCGCGCTTGCGCCCAATGGCGTTGTGCTCTACGAAACCTTTGCCATCGGCAACGAGCGCTTTGGTCGACCGGCCAATCCTGATTTCCTGTTGCGCGACGGCGAGTTGCTGGCGTTTGCCGCCGCGACATCCGCGCCGTTGACCGTGGTGGCGTACGAGCAGGGCCGGGTCGATGAGGCAGGGCGCACCGCGGTTGTGGCCCGCCTGGCCGCGGTCGGTCCGGCGTACCCGTGGCCACCCGTGCTGCCGCCACGCCCGGCGTGACGGAACGCCGCCCGCGCCGCGCGGTCGAAGCCCGGTACCCAAGGCCGGCCCGGCGTTGCCTGATGGAGTAAAATGCTTCTTTTTCCTTGTCTGACCCCATGTTGATCGGAAGCCTGGTCGCAATCGCGACCCCGATGCAGCCGGGCGGCGCGCTCGATCTCCCGGCGCTTCGCAAACTCATCGACTTTCATATCGCGAACGGCACCGCGGGCATCGTCATCGTCGGTACGACGGGCGAATCGCCCACCGTCGACTTCGACGAACATTGCCTGCTGATCAAGACGGCGGTGGACCACACGGCAGGCCGCATTCCGGTCGTCGCCGGTACGGGCGGCAATGCCACCGCCGAAGCAGTGCGGCTTGCCCAGTACGCCAAAGCGGCGGGCGCGGATTACCACTTGTCGGTGGTGCCTTACTACAACAAGCCCACGCAGGATGGCTTGTACGCGCACTTCCGCACCATCGCCGACGCGGTCGCGCTGCCGATGATCGTGTACAACGTGCCTGGCCGCACGGTGGCGGATCTGTCCAACGACACCACGGTGCGCCTGGCCGCGGTGCCCAACATCGTCGGCATCAAGGACGCCACCGCCGATGTCGGTCGCGGCAGCGAGTTGCTGAAGGCGTTGACCGACGCCGGCCACAAGAATTTTGCCGTCTACAGTGGTGACGACCTCACCGGATTGCCGTTGCTGCTGATGGGCGGCCATGGGGTGATTTCGGTCACGGCCAACGTCGCACCGAAGCTGATGGCACAGATGTGCGCCGCGGCGCTGAAGGGCGACGCCGCCACCGCCCGCACGTGCAACAACCGGTTGCTGGCGCTGCATCGCCGGCTCTTCATCGAACCCAATCCCATTCCCACCAAATGGTCGCTCCACCAGATGGGCCTCATGCAAAACGAATTGCGACTGCCGCTGCAGCCGCTTTCCCCACAATTTCATGACACCGTTCGCGCTGCCTTGCGCGATGCCGGCTGTCTTGCGTAGCACCGAGGTAATCGTCCCCATGACCCTATCTGCCGCCCTTCGGCGCGCTGCGCCGCTCGCCCTTGTTGCCCTGTTGCCCTGGCTCCTGGCCGGCTGCGAATCGTTGACCGGTATCGCGCCCACCAAGCGCATCGACTACAAGTCGGCCGCCACCGGACCGGCGCTCGAACTGCCCCCCGACCTCACCACGCCGCGTTACGACGATCGCTACCAGGTCAACACGGCGGCCGGGCAGGCCGCGGCCAATGCCAGCAAGGGCACGCGCTCCGAATTCCTGCCCACGGTGCCGGATGCGAAGCTCGTGCGCGCCGGCGGCGAACGCTGGCTGGTCGTCAAGGCCACGCCCGAACAGGCATGGAACACGTCGCGCGAGTTCTGGCAGGAGTCGGGCTTTGTGCTGGCGATTGAGCAGCCGAACGTCGGCGTGATGGAAACCGACTTCGCGGAAAATCGCGCGGAAATTCCAAGCGATCTCTTCCGGCGCACCATCGGCAAGTACCTCGACATTTTCTACACGACCTACAAGCAGGACAAGTTCCGCACGCGCATCGAGCGCGGCGCCGAACCCGGTACCGTCGAGATCTTCGTCGCGCACCGCGGCATGGAGCAGGTGCCCACCGGCAAGATCGACAACTCGTCGCCGGC
>JANMCS010000561.1:0-4753 GCA_031361405.1 Betaproteobacteria bacterium | reverse complement strand
GGCGTGTTCTTCGGCTTCTATCCGGCGCGTACCGCGTCGAGGCTCGCACCCATCGACGCGTTGCGGCACGAGTAGGCGCGATCGCCGGTGGCCCGCATGGTCCTGTGTGGTGCCGTAGGCGAGGCTTCAGCCTCGCGCGACGGTCCCCGGATGCTCCGCGAGGCTGCCGCCTCGCCTAAAAAAACACACTGTTCGAAACCTTCACGCCTATTCGTGCCGCAACGCGTCGATGGGCGCCAACCTGGACGCAGTACGCGCCGGATAGAAGCCGAAGAACACGCCGATCGCGCCGGAGAATCCCACCGCCAGCACGACGGATGCGAGGCTCACTTCGGTGCGCCATCCGGCCAGCTGCCCAACCGCAATCGATGACGCGGCACCGATGACGATGCCGATCAGGCCGCCGATCAACGCGAGCGTGACGGCTTCGACGAGAAATTGCGTGAGGATGTCGCGCCCGCGCGCACCCACCGCCATGCGCAGGCCGATCTCGCGCGTGCGTTCGGTCACCGAGACCAGCATGATGTTCATGATGCCGATGCCGCCGACCACGAGCGATACCGACGCGATGGCCGCCAGCAGGTAGGCCAGCACTTTCGACGACGCTTCCTGCGCCGCCAGTACTTCGGACAGGTTGCGCAGGAAGAAATCGTCTTCCTGATTCGCGGCGAGTTTATGGCGCTGGCGCATCAGGTCGCGCATTTCCTGTTCGGTGACGACCATGTCGGCGCCATCGCGCACGCGCACCGTGATCGAGCCCACGTTGCGGCTTTTCACCTGCTGCCCGCCCAGCACACGCTTGCGCGCCGTGGTGATGGGGATCAGCACGACATCGTCCTGATCCTGCCCGACCATGCTCTGGCCCTTGCGGTCGAGTACGCCGATCACCGTATGCGGCACGCGCCGGATACGCACCGTTTCGCCGACCGGATCGGCTTCACCGAACAGCGACCGCGCCACCGTCTGGCCCAGCAGCACGACCTTGGCAGAGGCGTCCACGTGCGATTGATCGAAACCCTTGCCGCTGGCCACGTCCCACTGCCGCGTTTCGAGATACTCCGGCGTGGTGCCCTGGATCTGTGTTGCCCAGTTGCTGTTGCCGAACACGACCTGGCCGCTGCCGCGCAGGATGGGCGCGGCGACCTGGATGCCGGGAACTTCCCGCATCATTGCGTAGGCGTCGTCCTCGGTGATCGTCAGCTGCGAGCCGGAACCCTGGCGCGCGCCGCCGGCGGTGAAGTTGCCCGACAGCACGATGATGAGGTTGGAGCCCAGGCTCTTGATCTGGTCCTCGACGCGGGCCTGCGCGCCGGCGCCGACGGCCACCATCGTGATCACGGCGCCCACGCCGATGATGATGCCCAGCATCGTGAGCGCCGAGCGGAGCTTGTTGACGCGCAGCGCGGCCAGCGCAACGCGCAGCGTCGCGAGAAAATTCATGCGCTGGCCACCGTTTCCTCGGACCGGCGCGCCGCCAGGGCGGCCGCCGCGTCGGCAGGCTCGTTGCGCGTGTCGGACACGAGTTTGCCATCGCGAAACGCCAGGCGGCGCGAAGCAAACGTGGCCACGTCATGCTCGTGCGTGACCAGCACGATCGTGATGCCGTCATCGCGATTGAGTTGCTGCAACAGCGCCATCACTTCGAGGCTGGTCATCGAATCCAGCGCGCCGGTGGGCTCGTCGGCGAGGATCAACTTGGGATCATTGACCAGCGCCCGCGCGATGGCCACGCGCTGCTGCTGGCCGCCCGATAGTTGCGCTGGATGATGGTCGGCGCGCGTGGCGAGTCCCACCTGGACAAGCTTGCGCAGCGCGCGTTCGCGCCGCTCAATCACGGGCACGCCGCCATAGAGCAACGGTAACTCGACGTTGGCCCGCGCCGACGTGCGCGGCAGCAGATTGAACTGCTGGAACACGAAGCCGATCGACCGGTTGCGAATGCCGGCCAGCGCGTCCGTGGACAGACCCGCCACGTCCTCGCCGTTGAAGCGATACTCGCCCGCCGTCGGCACGTCGAGACAGCCGACGAGGTTCATGAAGGTCGACTTGCCCGATCCCGACGGCCCCATGACCGCAACGAACTCACCTTCCGCCACGTCGATCGAGACCCCCGCGAGCGCATGCACGGCGGTCTCACCCAGCTGATAGGTCTTGGTGAGTTGCCGGGTTTCGATGAGCGCCATTGCGGTCCGGTCGCTAAAAGGGCAGGCGCGGCGCGCCGCCGGCGGCAGCGGACTTGCCGGAGGCGCCTGCGGTGACGGTGCCGACGATCGCTTCAGCGCCTTCCGCCACGTCGCCGCCCACGATCTCGGTGGCGTTGCCGTCGGTGAGGCCGAGGCGCAGCCGCACTTCCACCGGCTTGCCGTCGGCGCCAGCGACATACACGCGACCGCTGCCGGCGGCCACGCGACCGGTTTCGGCGGCGACAATCTCCGCATAGAGCTTCTGCTGGTCGGTGTTGAGCATCGAGTTGATCTTCTGCCGGACGTCGGCGCGCAGGCGCTCGCCGCGCGTGCGCCGATCGGCCTCGGGAACCTCGCGCAATTCCACCATCTTGCCGCGCAACTCCGCGAATATTTCGTCGAGGCGCGCCTGCTGGCTGGCATCGAGCTTGAGATCGGTGACGAGCTTTTGCCGGCGCGCCTGCGCATCGCCGCCGCCCGAGGGGCCGGCCGCTGCGGCCGGTGCGGCATCGTCCTTCGCGGCTGCGGTGCCGGCAGGGCGCCAGCGCAGCGCCGCGTTGGGCACCTTCAGCACGTTGTCGCGACTGTCGGCGATGATGCGCACATTGGCGGTCATGCCGGGCACCAGCAACAGGTTGGCATTGGGCGTTTCGACAACCACGGTGTAGGTCACGACGTTCTGCACGGTTTGCGCCGCCTTGCGGATCTGGCGTACGCGGCCTTCGAACGTGCGTCCGGCAAAGGCGTCGACGGTAAAGGTGACGCGCTGCTCGGCTTTCAGCTTGCCGATGTCGGACTCGTCGATGGCTACTTCCACCTGCATGTCGTGCAGGTCGCGGGCAATGGTGAAGAGCGTGGGCGTATTGAGACTGGCGGCCACCGTCTGTCCGGCATCGATCTGGCGGGAGATGACGACACCGTCCACCGGCGCGGTGATCGCGGTCTTGGCGAGATCGTTGCGAGCCGCTGCCAGCGCGGCTTCGCGTTGCTTGACCACCGCGGCAGCATTGGCGATCTGCGCTTCCGCCGACTTGGTCTGCGCATCCGCTGTACGGATCGCTTCGGCCAGGCCCTGCTCGTTGAACCTGGCCTTGTCGACTTCAGCGCCGGAAATGAAGCCTTTCTCGACCAGCGTCTGCTTGCGGTCGAGATCGCGCTTGGCGTCGTCGTAGGTGATGCGGGCGCGCAATGCCTGCGAACGTTGTGCAATGGCGTCGCTTTGCTTCTGCAGCATCGACGTGCGCGCCGCTTCGAGATCGGCCTCGGCCTGGCGTACGCGGATCTCGTAGGTCTCGGGATCGATGCGCGCCAGGAGTTGCCCCTGCTTGACCACCGAGTTGAAGTCCACCTTCAGTTCCTTGATCTGGCCCGAGATCTGCGAGCCGACCAGCACGGTGGTCACCGCGTTCAACGTACCCGAGGCCGACACCACCGACGTGACGTTGCCACGCTCGATCTTGGCAAGGCGATATTCGACGGCATTGGCCGCGGGTCCGAACATTCGCCAGCCCGCATAGCTGGCGGCGCCCAGCACGGCAAGGACGGCTACCGCGACGATGACGCGACGGCGCGACGAAACAGGAGAGGTTGCCAACGGCGTGACCCTTGGGATTTTAGGAACGGTGCGGCACGGCGCAGCTCGATCTGCGCATGGATGACCGCGCGGTCGTCATCCCTGGCGTCCGAAGCCGTTGCGCTGCAATTCCGCCATGTCGGAGCGCAGCTTGCGCAGCCGCGATTCGACTGCGGACACTTGGTAGAAGTCACCGTCGCCGGCCTTGACGGCAAGCTCGAGCTGGTCGACCGCAAGTGGCAGGTTGCCGGACCATGCGTAGAACTCGCCTTGATGCTCGTGCTGTTTCAGCCGCATGTTCTGCGCCGCATAGGCGCGCGCGGCGATCTGGTGGAGCAGGCCGTCTTCCGGGAAGCGCTTCAACTGGAGCTCGACGAAGGCCGACGCTTCGGCCGGGCGCTTGTCGTTGATCAGCGCCTCGGGCAGGTCGTAGATCAATTGCTTCTTGTTGGGGTAGCGCAGCAGGGCGGCCTGGAAGCGGGCGGCAGCGCCGGCGTTGTCGCCGGCTTCCATCAGCACGTGGCCTGCCATGGCCTCGATCATCGGATGCGGCGGCGCAAGCTTTTCCACGCGGGCCAGTTCAACCTTGGCCCGCGGCAGTTCCTTGGCCCGCAACAGCGCGGCCACGAGGCCGTACCGCTCGGCGACCTCGTTGTTGTACTGCTTGTCGCGCAAGGCCACGTCGAACGACACCACGGCCTCGCGCGGCGTGCCCTGGTAGCTTTTCAGCAGCGCGCGGACCATGTGGAAGTCGAGCGGGTCGGCGACCTGCTTGTACGGCATGTCCAGTGCCCGCGACTGCGCCTCGGCGATGCGTTCGTAAGTGATCGGGTGCGTACGCAGATACGAGGGTGCGTTGCCTTCGACAAAGCGATTGGCGCGCTGCAGCCGTTGCATGAAGGCGGCCATGCCGTTGGGATCGAAGCCCGCGGACACCAGCCGCGAAAAGCCGATGCGGTCGGCCTCGTACTCGTGCTCGCGCGTGAAGTTGAGCTGG
>JANMCS010000544.1:0-1143 GCA_031361405.1 Betaproteobacteria bacterium | reverse complement strand
CACGTTCCTGTCCGGCGTGTTCTACTCGATTCATTCGCTGCCGCCGTTCTGGCAGTCGCTGTCGCATTTCAATCCCTTCTTTTATATGATCGACGGTTTCCGCTATGGATTCTTCGGCATCGCGGATGTCACGCCGGCGTGGAGCCTGGCGATCGTCACGCTGTCGGCGCTGGCGCTGTCCGCGATCACATTGAAGCTGCTCGCCAGCGGCTGGAAGCTTCGCCCTTAGAAGGAACACCATCATGGTCACACCCGAATCGATCCAGATCTCGCTGGTAGCGGGATTGCCCTGCGACCACGTCAAAGTCACCGGCGACGGCGCGCACTTCGAAGCCGTCATCGTCTCGGCGGCCTTTGCCGGGCTCTCGCGCGTGCGCCAGCACCAGCTCGTCTACGGGGCGCTGGGCGACCGGATGCGCGAGGAGATCCACGCGCTGTCGATGCAGACGTTCACGCCGGCGCAGTGGGCGGAGCGCACGGGTGGATAAGCTGCGCATCCGCGGCGGGTCGCCGCTGGCCGGCGAAGTGCGCGCCTCCGGCGCCAAGAACGCTGCATTACCGATCCTCTGCGCGGCCCTGCTGTCGCCCGAACCGCTGCGCCTGTCCAATGTGCCGCGGCTGAACGACGTGGCCACGATGCAGGCATTGCTTGCGCAGATGGGCGTGCGCCTCGACGCGAGCAAGGCGGGCGCCGTCGCGCTCGACGCCGGACGCATCGACTGGCCGCTGGCGCCGTACGAACTCGTGAAGACGATGCGGGCATCGATCCTGGCGCTGGGACCCTTGCTGGCGCGTTGCGGCGAAGCGCGGGTGTCGCTGCCCGGCGGCTGCGCCATCGGCCTGCGCCCGGTGGACCAGCACGTGAAGGGGCTGACGGCAATGGGCGCCGAGATCGACCTCGAGCATGGCTACATCAACGCCCGCGGGCGGTTGCGCGGCGCCAACATCGTGTTCGACATGGTCACGGTCACCGGTACCGAGAACCTGCTGATGGCGGCCACGCTCGCCGACGGCGTCACCGTGCTCGACAATGCCGCGCGCGAGCCGGAGGTGATCGACCTTGCGCAATGCCTGGTCGCGATGGGGGCGAAGATCACCGGCGCCGGCACTGACCGCATCACCATCGAAGGCGTGGCGCAGCTG
>JANMCS010000516.1:0-4941 GCA_031361405.1 Betaproteobacteria bacterium | reverse complement strand
GTGGCTCTCGCCGAACGTGGCGCACACGTCTTCGCCATTGACATCGTGGCCGATGAATTGTCGGAAACCGAACGGCTGTGCACCGCTGCCGGCGGACGCTGCCAAGGCCACACGGTCGATATTACCCAACCGGATGCCGTGCAAGCGCTGGTGAAGGAGGCCACCCATGCGACGGGGCGGGTCGATATTCTGGTGAACAATGCCGGCGGCGTACTGGGGCAAATCGCCAGACCATTGGAGAACGTCACACCGCAGGAATGGAACGCGATTTTCGCCGTCAATGTCAGCGGCGCGTTCTACCTGTGTCAGGCGGTGGCGCCGGCAATGAAGGCCGCGCGTACCGGGCGCATCGTCAACATTTCCAGCGGTGCCGGACTCACGATCAGCCTGACCGGCATCCAGGCTTACGCTGCTGCCAAGGCCGCCCTGATCAGCCTCACGCGACAACTCGCCCACGAACTCGGCGAGTGGGACATCACGGTGAATTGCATCGCCCCCGGCTTCGTGCGGTCCAACGCCAACACCGAACGCCAGTGGGAATCGTATGGCGCGGCGGGACAGCAAGCGCTGGTGAATGCGATCGCGCTCAAACGACTCGGCGCACCGGAAGACATTGCGTATGGTGTCGTGTTTTTCGCCTCGGATCGCGCCGGGTGGATCACCGGGCAGACCATCGCCATCGACGGCGGGAAATAGGACCGCAGGCCCGGCATGAGGGCGAGGAGCAAGAGCCACGGCTGTTCCGCGCGCCTGCGCAGTACGATTGCACATACATTGATCGTTGTGAACCGGGTGTTTAATCGCTCGGTTGATGTTGCCAGCCACGCGAGCGAACACGCGCTCGCCAGGCCATTCCACGTTGGAGGAAATGTCCCATGCCCAAAGCCTACTGGATCAGCACCTACCGCGTAATCAAGAACCCCGACAAACTCGCGGCCTACGCCAAACTCGCCGGCCCGGCCATCACCGCTGGCGGCGGGCGTTTCCTCGCTCGCGGCGAACCATCGGTGGTCTACGAATTGGGTCTGAAGCAGCGCACCGTGCTGGTCGAATTCGACAGCGTCGCGCAAGCTATGGCCACGCACGACAGCGCCGCGTACACGGCTGCGCTGGACGCACTGGGCGATGGCGCTGACCGCGAGATCCGCATTATTGAAGGGGTTTGACCGCACGGTAGTCGCGGACACGTGGCCTGCGCTGCTGATCCGGCATTGGAGATTCGCTCGGCCGGGCAGAAAATGCTCATGCGTACCGGCCTCGAAAACGAACTTCGACTGAAGGCCAAGCTGCGCGAGATTCACAAGAAGCTCGGCGTCGACGTGTCAAAACCTTAGCCTCAACCGCGCCGCTGTCGGCGCACGTCGGCCGCGTGCGCCGGGCACCGTTGCTATGCTAGGCGAAGCCGGTTCGGCCCGGCGTACTGGTGCGAACAACGGCGAGGGAGGCGGCATGTGTACTTGCGCGACGCACCATACTTTTGAAGCCGGTATCCACGGATGCGTCAGTGCTCCGCCTTGGTCCCCGTGCAGGCAACGGTTGCCACGGCCCGGAGAATGAAACTCAAGCGCCAATGGTTCCTGCCGGGGCGGCGTATCGGGCAGGTCGGCGGTTTTGCGAAGCACCCTTTCTTCTCGCGCAGGAAGGCGCCTGCCGAACCTGCGCCGGCCAGCTCCGCATCGGCTACTGCAGTCGCAACGCAAAAACGCGGCGTGCTGCCCTAACTGGCCGAGAACGCGGGCGCCCTGTTCTCGCTTGTCGTCAGCGCGGTACTCATCGTCGCGATCGTTGCCTTGGTCGTTGCGTTCGTTCGCGAGATCCGGCGCGACGCGCTGCAGATCGAGGGCTTCGCTGCGCCAAGGGACCTGGTCGATCGTGGCTATACCTCGCCGGTGATCGCGGAGCAGATCCTGGATGAGATCCGAAAGATCCAGGGCAGTCTGGTCGACGCGACCGCTGTCCGGCGCCTAGAGGCCGTGTCGGCTCTGCCGGATTTTCAGGTCGCAGCGGGCGGGATTTCGATGAAGTCGGTGGTGCGCTACGCGCGTGGCCTGCTGAACATCCCGGACAACCGGATCGGCGGCGAGATCTTGCGCGACGGGACGTCGTTGCGGCTGGTGCTGCGCATGTACGACAACGCCAAGCTGCAAGTGGAGGAGGTCGTCCGCGAGGACGGCGATGTCAATCTGTTGCTGACCGAGGCGGGGCAAGTCGTGGCCAAGGCCTCGGACCCCATGCGGTTGGCGGAATACCTTTATCGAAAGGAGCGGCTTTCGCAAAAGTTTGACAGGACCCTGGCTACAATCGACTACGTCCTGACCCATCCGCCGGCAACCGACGATTGGAGAGGATACGCACTGCTGGGTGAACTGCGCGCGGCGCAGGGAAAGACGGCAGATGCTTTGACCGCCTACGAACGCGCATTGGTGCTGCAGCCGGATGAAATGTTTCTCCGTGGCTTGATGGCGCTGGCGCTGGAAGCCGCCGGCAGGCGTGATGAGGCGGCGGCCCTCATTCAGGATAGCTTGCGCCTGGCCAGCAACGACGCACAGCGACTCGCCGCATTCGGCACGCTGATGTTGTACCTCAATCGCTATGACGAGATGCTCGACGTGTCCAGGCGCGCGGTCAAGGCCGATCCTTCCAACGCCGCGGCGTATGGATCGCTGGCCATTGCGCTTGGCCGCAAGCATCGGCCGGAGGAGGCATTGCGGGCTTATGCGCAGGGTCGCGCCCTCGCCAGGAATTTCGACTTCGATGGTCGCTGGGGTGGCATCGAAACGTCGGCGCTGATCGACCTGGGTCGTGTCGACGACGCATTCCGGGTCGCGAAAGCCCGTACGATCGCGAATCCGGAGAACCCATGGCACCGATACAGTCTTGCCCTCGCGGCGGCGGCATCGGGACGCCATGTGGAAGCAATCAGCGTGTATCCGCAATTGCTGATCGACGACTTGCCACCGGGCGCCGTGCGCGCGAGTTGGGCCAATTCATTGCTGGCGCTTGGCGACATCGAGGCGGCTGATGCGCAATACGAATGGTCGATCCGGGATAACGCCCGGCGCGCCGAGGCTCATCGGGGATTGGCGATGGTGCGGGTGGCCAAGCGCGATTACGCCGGATCGTTGGCGGCGTTTGCCGAGGCCATCAGGCTGGACGCCGACGACGCGAGCATCCGGCGGGATCGGGCCGCGGCGCTGAAGGCGCTCGGCCGCAACGACGAGGCGGGAAAGGATGTCACGGCGGCCGCCGAGATCGAGGCGCGACTCGCGCGGCCATTGCCGCCTCCTTGATGTTGCCGGCTACGAAGGAACGCTATCGCGCCCGCGGCGATTGCGCGTTGCGCAGCCGTACCTTCCTGCGCCAAAGTCCGATCCATGCCAGGGATATCGCGGCCCACGCGACCTTCCACACCCAGCCGAACGGATCCACCTTCCGCGAACTGAGCGGCGGGCACTGACCGGCGCGGCATAGCGCCTCTTCGGCCGGGCGCAGATCCCGGACTTCGGCGCTGGGGCTCTTGCACCAGGAAACAACAGTCCAGCAGACGGGGCTCGAAACGTGATCGAGCGTGCCGGCGAAAAATGGACCTTTGTTTCCCGCGCCCATGACGGTGAGCGGCAGGAACATGAAGAACACAATCACCCGCAGCGTTTCCAGGGACAGCGGTGTTCCCACATAGAGCGCCAGGTGCACAACCTCCGCGCGCCACGCGGCGCCCCACGCCTGACGCGTAGTCCACCTGTCCCGGTTGGCGTGCAGCCACGCCGATACCGAGCTTGCTACCGGGCGGGACGCATCGTCCGCAATCCGGCGCAATTCTGCAAGCTGCGCCTTGCTCAACCGCAGGCGACGCAGCACGCAGTAGATCAAAAGCGCAGCAATCCAGAATGCAATGCCAACGGGCATGGTGAGATCGCGCTGCCGCTCCACATAGCTCTCATCCGATCCGGCGGGGCTGGCCACGTTGAACAGGTCAAGGATCACATTGCCGGGGCCGGCCACCAGGTATCGAATGGCCTCTGCCAATATCGTGAAGCGCGATCCGTCGGCGCCGAACAGGAAGTCCTGCAGCTGTTCCATCGGTGGATGCTAAATGATTCGTCCGCATGCAAGTGGAATCCGTGGGCGGTCTCGAAGGGCGGTGGTTCCCGGCATCGTCCAGAGTCAAGCTCACCGCATGAGCGACCGAGGCCTGAACATGGGCAAACGACGTGCAAAACGCCCGCCGCTCAAGGAGCCCACCATGCCTGAGAACAACAACGCCGCCTCCACGTTCCAGCTTCTGCTCACGCCCGAAAATGCCGCCATCGCCGCTGGGCAAACCACGACGCTGCGGGTGCTGGCACGCATCCAGGCCCCGTCGCCGCCGGCGGGCAACGTCCCGCGTCAGCCGTTGCATCTGGCGCTGGTGCTTGACCGCTCGGGCTCGATGAACGGGGTCCCGCTGGAGGAGGCCATGCGCTGCGCGCGCAACATCATCGACTGTCTGGCGGACGGCGATCGCGCCGCCATCTTCGCGTTCGACGACGAGATTGTGGAAGTGGCGCCGCTCACGCCGGCGGCCGACAAGCTCGCGCTGGCCGCGGCGCTGACCACGATCGAAACCGGTGGATGCACCAACCTGCACGGTGGCTGGCGCGCGGGCGCCGACGCGTTGCTGGCCCAACTCGCGGGCAACGACGTGCACCGCGTGATCCTGCTGTCCGATGGCTGCGCCAATGCAGGCGTACAGGATCTCGAGCAGATCACGTTGCAATGCAAGACCACGGCACAGGGTGGCGTCTCCACGTCCACCTATGGCCTGGGCGAACACTTCAACGAATCATTGATGTTGGCGATGGCCGCTGCGGGTCGGGGCAACGCTTACTACGGGCAGACGGCGGCGGACCTGGCGGAACCCTTCGCCGCCGAGTTCGCGCTACTCACCAGCCTGTGCGCGCG
>JANMCS010000486.1:0-9006 GCA_031361405.1 Betaproteobacteria bacterium | reverse complement strand
TCGACCCGAAACCTTTGCAGAATTGATGTCTCGTCCTCTACATCGCAACCGCCAATGGCTCACTTCCACGGTGCTTGCGTTGTGGGTGTTGGCGTTGTTCGTGGGCGTTGCGAACGGATGCATCTTGGACAGCGTAACTTCAATGGCGCACCCGCCGACGGTGAATGCACACGCGGTGGATCGTGCCGATGACCACGATCAGGCGCCTGGCTGTGTCGAGTTCTGCAGCAACGACGTCCCCCTGGTCGGTGCGCTCAAGCTGGTCCAGGACCAGCCCGCGGGTCAGCCTCTGGTCGTTTTATCGCACTACTATCTCGGCGCCCTGCCGATTTTCGCGCCTGCTCCTTGCCTGGCGCGCAAGGTCCATCCACCACCGGGTGTGCCTTTTTCCCTCCGTACCGTTCGTCTTACGTTGTAAACCGTCGTGGCGGCTGGGCGTGTTGCCGACGCTTGGCCGCCGCGCACCCCGAGTTCCCGGGGTGCGCGGCCCGCTTGTCTGGCGCTTCCTTGTCACCCTTCCGCACGTCGAACACTTTTTCCCATTGGAGACTCATATGAAGAAATTACTTGCAGTCGCTGTCGGTAGCATTTTCCTCTTTGCCGCAGGCATGCCGTTGGCACAGGACGCCAAGGCGCCGATGGCAGGCCCTGGCGCCATGGCCCCGAACGCCGGCTCGTCGATGAACATGGGCGGTGCCAAGGCGCCGATGGCGGCTCCTGGCACGATGGCCCCGAACACCGGCGCGTCCATGAATATGGGCAGCGCCATGGCGCAGATGGACGAACACATGCAGCTGATGAAGGCTTTGCACGAAAAGACGATGAGCGCAACTACGCCTGAGGCACGCAAGATTCTAATGGACCGGCAGCGCGAAGAAATGCAGAGCACCATGGCCATGATGAATCAGATGCAAGGTGGCGCAATGATGGGCGGCATGGGCGGCGGGATGATGACGCAGAAGGGCAAGCCGGTCGACCCGAAGAGTCAGATGCAAGTGATGGAAAAGCGCATGGGCGTGATGGAGATGATGATGCAGACGATGCTGGACCAGCAGGGGATGATGGCTGGCCCCCAGGGCGGTATGCCGAAGTAACGGCGAGCCGGGAAACAAATAATGCAGCGACGAGGTCGCTGCATCCATTGAACTGAGGAGTATCACAATGCAAACTGAACTCTTGAAGGTCACCGGCATGACATGCGGCGGTTGTTCGAGCAAGGTGACGAAGGCGCTGACTGCAGTACCCGGCGTGAACAAGGTGGATGTCTCACTCGCTGCCGGCGAAGCCACGATTCAGTACGACGAACGGCTCACCTCGCAGGCGGCGCTGCAATCGGCGGTGAAGGGGGCGGGCTTTGGGCTCGGCACCACCGGCACCGAGGCGCCGTCGCGAACAAAGGGCTGTTGCTGACGGCAAGTAGTGAAGGAGCAGTCATGGAACATTCACGCGAGCATCAACATCAGCACGCCCCCCGCGCGACACGGCGGACACCAGGCCGGCGGTCGCGAAGGACGAGCCGCCGGGCGTAGTGGCGAAGCCCGGGGAGGTCATCTACACCTGCCCCATGCACCCGCAGATACGCCAGGTGGGGCCGGGCAATTGCCCCATCTGCGGCATGACGCTGGAACCGCTGGTGCCAACGGCGACCACGGACGAGAATCCGGAGCTGCTCGACCTGACCCGGCGGTTTTGGGTAGCACTGGCATTCTCGGTGCCGCTGCTGGCGCTGGCGATGGGCGAGTTGGTCGGACTGGACCCGGCGGCCTTCGTCGAGCGCGTGGCCACCGCACTCGGCTTGCCTCAACGCATGAACACGACGTGGTCCCAGGTTCTGCAAGCGCTGCTCGCGACCCCCGTCGTGCTGTGGGCCGGTTGGCCTTTCCTCGCGCGCGGCTGGCGGTCGTTTCGCACGTGGAATCTCAACATGTTCAGCCTCATCGCGCTGGGCGTTGGGGCATCGTATGGATTCAGCGTCTACGCGCTGGTATTCCCCACGAGCCTGCCGGAGGCCTTCCGTACAGCGCACGGGCTTCCCCTCTACTTCGAGGCCGCCGCCGTCATCGTCACGCTCGTGCTGCTGGGCCAGGTGCTGGAGTTGCGGGCCCGCTCCAAGACCTCCAGCGCCATCAGCGAACTCCTGAAACTGGCGCCGACGACCGCATTCCGCGTCTCGACTGACGGGAACGAGGAAGAGATATCCCTGGAGAGCGTCCAGGTTGGCGACATCCTTCGCGTCAAGCCGGGAACCAGGACTCCGGTTGACGGCGTGGTGACGGAGGGCACGTCCAGTGTCGACGAGTCGATGCTCACCGGGGAACCGATGCCGGCGGAGAAGACGACCGGCGCCAGGTCACCGGGGGAACGTTCAACCAGACCGGCTCGTTCCTGATGCAAGCCGAGCGCATTGGCGCAGACACGCACCTCGCGCGCATCGTACAGATGGTGGCCGCGGTTGTGGGCGCGGTGGTGACGCTGGTGCTGACGGTGGTGCCCGATGCCAGCCGGTGGACCACGGCGATCACTGCAGTGGCAGGCGTTGTCGTCTTCGCGCTCGCGCTGCGCTGGGATGCCGCCGATCCATTGCGCCAGACCCGCAAATCCGATGTGGCGTTCTGGCTGCACCTGCTGGCGGCGCCGTTGCTGGTACGCGCGGTATTCGGCGCGCTGGGCGTGTCGCAAGGCGAAACTACGTTGGGCGGCGCGCTGGTGGTGGTGGCGCTCTACGTGATCATTGCGCTGGTCTCGCTGGCGATCGATCGCCGGGCACTGATGGTCGCCGCCCTGGGCTACGTGCTGTTCACGTTCAGCGCGTTGCTGAACCAGTACGGCGTGGTGAGCCTGGGCTTTGTGATCACCGCGCTGGCGATGGGTTCGGCGCTGCTCTTGCTGTCGGCGTTCTGGCATCGCAGCCGCGCGCTGGTGTTGAATTGCCTGCCGCAAGCGATACAGGCGCGCCTGCCAAGCGCCCGCTAGCGCGCAAGGCGCCCTGCGCGCGGACGCGCGGCACGAAGTAAACTCGCCCGTCGGCTGTCCGTGGCCGATGTCGCCCAAGGGAAGCCGCCATGCCCCAATCCGCCGGAAGTTCATTGTTCGACGAACTGCGCGTCCAATACGAAACCGCGCGCACGTCGCCGCACCAGCACGAGGACGTCGAAGGTTACCAGCAGATCGATGCTCGTTTGCGCAAGGCCTACGGGTGGCTGGAAAAGGCGATGGCGTATCTCGATGAGCTGAAGCCGCCGATCCAGCATCGCTATGACCTGGGCCACGGCATGGTGCTGCAGAATCCGCGCTTCAATCGCGGCTACGTGGGCCAGCATACGCAGCGCATCGTCGGCTATCCCGTCATCGACGAGATCAACATCTGGTACGAGATCGGCACCGCGCAGGCATTGACGCTTGAGGTGTCACCCGGGGGCGTGGCGCTCGCGGAAAAGGCGCTGGACGAGGCCGGGCTGCAGTATTCAGCGCGGCGCGTGGTGGATCACGCGGGCGTGGTCACCAAATGCGTGCTGACGGTGCCGCCGGTGGTGCCCGCCGCGGTGATGTTCAAGACCGACTACCGGACGGGGCTCATCAGCTGCGCGATGACCAACGTGGATCGCTTCGATCGCGTGACGCTCGAATTCCACAGCACCGCGATCGACGAGCAGGTGCTGGACGAGCTGCTGCACTTCATCCTGGGCCGCGACTCCAACTTCCTGCGGCGCGCGCCGCTGGCGGGCATCCACGGACAGCCGCGGACTTGACGCTGAGCTTCAGCGCGCTTCCCAATGTCGGAAGCTGTCGCGATCCTGGCGATCGAAGGCGCGTTGCATGAATTCGAGTTCCGCGGGGTCCGCGGCACCGGCATAGCGCTCTTCGTGCAGGCGGGCTTCACCGTCGGCGCGGGCTTGCCGACGCGTGTTCAGGCGGGTGACGGCGGCGCCTGCGCGCGTGGGCAGCGATTGCACGAAGTGGGTGATGGCTGCCACGGGGCGCGCGAACGGCGACGTGCCGTGGTCGACCCAGGTGGTGCGCGACGACAATCGATCCCCATGCGACATGGTCATTCTCCTGCAGCCGGGAGATCGAGCGGAGCGCGGCGCGCTTCCGGGCGTCGATTCCAATGCGGGCGCGAGTGATGGCGACCACCGCAACGCCACCGCAACGGCTTGCTGTGTCATGCAATGTAGGCTTCGGCGGTGCTGGCGAATAGCGATCATTTTGTCGCTTTATGTTAAGATTTTCTGAACAATGACGACCCCGCCATGCGTCTGCCACCATTAAATGCCGTGCGTGCCTTCGATGCCGTCGCGCGTCTGGGATCGGTGCGCGCCGCGGCGGAGGAGCTGGCCGTGACGCCGGCCGCGGTGAGCCAGCAACTGCGCGTGCTGGAAGCCAATCTCGGCCTGCCGCTGACGCAGCGCGACGGCCGCGGGATTGCGCTCACCGAAGCCGGCCACCACTGGCACGGCGAAGTGGCCAGGCATCTGCGTGCGATCGCGGAAGCGGCCGAGCGCGTGCGGCCGGGACGGCGCGTGGTGCAGGTCACCGTGGTTCCGTCGTTCGGCTCGCGCTGGCTGCTGCCGCGGCTGCCGCTCTTCACCGCGCGCCAGCCGGAAATCGAAGTGCGCATCGAGGCCAGCGCCAACCTGGTCGATTTGTCGCGCGATGCCTTCGACCTCGCGATCCGCGAAGGCAAGGGCGTGTATCCCGAAGCGGAGTCGGTGCAGCTCTTTCCGCTGGAAGTGCTGGCCCTGGCCAGTCCATCGTATGTGCGGATGCTGAAGGGCAAGGCCCGCACCGTGGACTGGTCGCGTGCGCGGTTGCTGCACGAGGTCAACCTCGACTTCTGGCCGAACTGGCTGGCCGCGATGGGCGTGGAAGGCGTCGATGTCGCGCGCGGGCTCTACTTCAGCCATACGATGATGACGCTGGATGCCGCCGTGGACGGGCAGGGCGTCACGCTGTCGCCGCGGTGCCTGGCCGAGCGCGAGTTGGCGCGCAAGCAACTGGTGCAGGTGGACCCGCGCAGCTTCCTGCCGGGTCGCGGCTATTACCTGGCGTGGGCCAAGCGCAGCCTGCGGCCGTTGTCGCCGGCGGCGGTCGCCTTCCGCGACTGGGTGATCGAGGAAGCCAAGGCCCCGTAGGCGAGGCTTCAGCCGCGCAGGTTCGATCGTCGTCATACCCGCGAGGCTGAAGCCTCGCCTACAGGTGCGCGTGCAGGTGCGCGTGCAGGTGCGGGTGCCGGTGCCGGTGCGCGCGCAGGTGCGCCGTACAGGTGCGCCGTACAGATGCGCCGTACAGATGCGCCGTACAGATGCACCGTACAGATGCACCGTACAGATGCACCGTACAGATGCACCGTACAGATGCACCGTACAGATGCGCCGTACAGATGTGCCGGGCGGCGCATCTCGTCGCCGCCGGTAGCGGCTGGTCGGGCCGTGCCCACGCCCGTGCGCACTCGGCTACCATAGCGCGCTCAAGCGGCCCAGCACGACGCCGCCCGCCCGTGCAGCAAAACGGCGGACTCCCATCAAGCTCAAGCGAGAACATTTCCGATGAACGATCAAGGCTATCTGCGCCAGCCCACGCTGGCAGGCGACACCATTGTCTTTGTCTGCGACGACGACCTGTGGAGCGTCCCGGCCACTGGCGGCACGGCGCGCCGCCTCACCGCGGGACTGGGTGAACCGTCCACGCCATGCCTGTCGCCCGACGGCAAGTGGATTGCGTATGCCGGCCGCGACGAGCAGCACCCGGAAGTCTTTGTGATGCCCGCGGAAGGCGGCGCGGCGCGGCGCCTCACGTTCCTCGGTCCGGACGTGATGGTGCGCGGCTGGACCAGCGACGGCCACATCCTGTTCGTCACCACGCACGGACAACCGTTCTTCCGCAACTATCGCGCGTACACGATCGACCCCGCGGGCGGCTTGCCGCAACCGTTGGCGCTGGGCCAGGTCAATCATCTCGCCTTCGGGCCTGGCAATGCGCGCGTGATCGGCCGCAACACGGCCGACCCGGCGCGCTGGAAACGCTATCGCGGCGGCACCGCAGGCTACCTGTGGATCGATGCGCAGGGCAGCGGCCAGTTCCGGCGGATGACGGAGCTTGCGGGCAACATCACCAGCCCGATGTGGATCGACGGCCGCGTCTACTTCCTGACCGATGCGGAAGGCGTGGGCAACATCTATTCGTGCCTGCCCGACGGCACCGACCAGCAGCGCCATACGGACCACGACGATTTCTACGCGCGGCACGCGCAGACCGACGGCAAGCGCATCGTCTATCAGTGCGGCGCGCAGATCTGGTGCCTCGATACCAGGACCAACAAGACGCAGTCGGTGGACATCCGCGTGCCGGGTCATCGCGCGCAGGTGGCGCGCCGTTTCGCAGTCGCGACCGACTACGTGCAGGGATTCAACGTGCACCCGGCGGGTCACAGTGTCGCGCTGGACGTGCGCGGCAAGCCCTTCTCGTTCGGCTTGTGGGAAGGCGCCGTGAAGCAGTGGGGCGCGGACGACGGTCGCCGCCGCCACGGCCAATGGCTGGCGGATGGCACCACGTTCGTCGCCGACAGCGATGCGTCCGGCGAGGAGCGACTCGAGGTGTTCCGCGATGGCGCGGTCACGTCGCTGCCGTGGGACATCGGCCGCATCGTGGCGATGAGTGCATCGCCGCGCGGCGCGCTGGTGGCCATGTCCAATCACCGCAATGAAGTGATCATCGGCAACGTCGATACGGGCGACATGCACGTCGTCGACCGCAGCGACTACATGCGCACCGAGGATCTCGCCTGGTCGCCCGATGGCGCCTGGCTCGCCTTCCAGTCGTGGACCAGCGCGCGGCATTGCGCGATCAAGCTGCACGAGGTCGCGACGAAGACATCCACGCTGGTCACGCAGCCGGACTTCCGCGATTACAGCCCGGCCTTCGACCCGGCCGGCAAGTTTCTTTATTTCCTGTCGGTGCGCACGTTCGATCCCGTCTACGACAGCGTGCAGTTCGAGTTGTCGTTCCCGCGCGCGGCGCGGCCGTATCTGATCGCACTGCAGGCCGATGGCGCGCCGCCCTTCGATGCGGCGCCGAAGGGTTTCGAGCCGGGGGAGCACGATGGCAGCAAGCCCGACGACAAGGGTGGCGATAAGGACAAGCCCGTCGTGATCCGCGTGGACCTGGCCGGCATCGCCGCGCGCGTGGCGCCGTTCCCGGTGCCCGAGAGCCGTTATGGCCAGATCGCCGGCGTGGCGGGCAACAAGGTCCTGTGGACGCACCAGACGGTGATCGGCGCGCATGGCCGCGGTGGCCACAAGGAAGCTGCGGGCAGGCTCGAGCTCTTCGACTTCGCCACGCAGAAGCCGGAGACGATGGTGGAGAAGGTCGATCGTTTCGTGGTCAACGCCAACGGCACGGCGCTGGTCGTGCAGGACGGCAAGAAATTGCGCGCGCTGGCCGCCGACAAGAAGCCGGAGAAGGACGGCGGCGACGCGCCGTCGCGCAAGTCGGGCTGGATCGATCTCGGTCGCGTGCGCGTGTCGATATCGCCGCGCAGCGAATGGCGACAGATGCTGCGCGAAGTGTGGCGCCTGCAGCGCGATCATTTCTGGACCGCGGACATGTCCGGCGTCGACTGGAACGCGATCTACGATCGTTATGCACCGCTGCTCGAGCGCGTGTCCACGCGCGGCGAGTTGTCCGACCTGATCTGGGAGTTGCAGGGCGAACTCGGTACGTCGCACGCGTATGAAATGGGCGGCGACCATCGCAAGCCCCCGCAACTCACGCTGGGGCACCTGGCTGCTGAACTGGCGTTGGCCGCCGATGGGCAGAGCTACACGATCACCCACATCGTCACCGGCGACACGTGGGAGTCGGGCGCCGATTCGCCGTTGAACGCAATCGGCGTGAACGCCAAGGTGGGCGAGCGCATTGTCGCGGTCAATGGCCAGCCGGTGTCGCGGACGGTACCGCCGCAGGCGCTGTTGGTGCACCAGGCGGGCAGCAAGGTTGAACTGACGCTGGCCAGCGGCGAGGGAGCCGCGGCCACCACGCGCCATGTGCTGGTGCAGGCGCTGGCCGACGACGTGCCGGCGCTGTATCGCGCCTGGGTCGAGCGCAATCGCGCCTGGGTGCACGCGCAATCGCACGGCAAGGTTGGCTATCTGCACCTGCCCGACATGATGGCCGCGGGCTTTGCCGAATTTCATCGCTATTTCTCGGGGGAATCCGACCGCGAAGCGATGATCGTGGACCTGCGCTACAACCGCGGCGGCCACGTGTCGCAACTGCTGCTCGAAAAATTCGCGCGCAAGCGCATTGCTTACGGGACGGCGCGGTGGATGGCCACGTCGCCGTATCCCGAGGAGGCGCCACTCGGCCCCGTGGTGGCGTTGACCAACGAGCATGCGGGCTCCGACGGCGACATCTTTTCGCACAACTTCAAGCAGATGAAGATCGGGCCGTTGGTGGGCAAGCGCACGTGGGGCGGCGTAGTGGGCATCTGGCCGCGGCACGGCCTGGTGGATGGCACCGCCACCACGCAGCCGGAGTTCTCGTTCTGGTTCAACGACGTCGGCTTTGGCGTGGAGAACTACGGCACCGATCCGCAGATCGAAATTGACAACGCGCCGCAGGATGGCGCATCCGGCAACGATCGGCAGCTGGAAAAGGCGTTGGCGGTGGCGCTGGATGCGATTGCGAAGAGTGCGCCCAGGATTCCCGATTTCGGGCCGCGCCCCAAGCTTGCGCGCGTTCCGCTGCCGCCGCGGAAAAAGTGACAGACCCGTGATAGCGACCCCTTTGTTTCCAGAGCGGTGATGGCCCCGTAGGCGAGGCTTCAGCCTCGCGCAGCGCATCGCGAGGCTGAAGCATCGCCTACAGGCATTTCAATGGATACACCAGGTCGCGTATCATCCGCATCACCATGACCTGTTGCAGCACACTGCGAATGTTCTGCGCTGCGTTGGCGCTGCTTGCATTCGCATCGCACGCTCCCGCGGCCCCGCCGCCCAATATCGCCGC
>JANMCS010000458.1:0-4343 GCA_031361405.1 Betaproteobacteria bacterium | reverse complement strand
TGGCAGCGGGGGACGCCTCCGCCTGGTAGGCGGCGCCCAGCGCCTCGATGTAATCCACCGGGTGGTAGTACGAGATGAACTGCAGCGCGTCGGCGACGCTTTGAATCAGGTCCTGCTGCCGGATGGGCTTCATCGCAGCTCCTTCGGCAGGTCGTGGGGCACGTCCTTATCGGCGGCGCGATGCGGACGCACCTGCGGCATCAGGCGGTCGACGCCCGCGATGGCCACCGCGGACAGCAGGAAGGTGATGTGGATCAGCGTCTGGTACATCAGCGCCTTTTCGGTGAAGGCCTCGGCATTGATGAACGTCTTCAGCAGGTGGATCGACGAGATGCCGATGATGGCGGTGGCGAGCTTGACCTTCAGCACCGACGCGTTGACATGCGACAGCCACTCGGGCTGGTCGGGGTGGTCCTCGAGGCGCATCCGCGACACGAACGTCTCATAGCCGCCCACGATCACCATGATCAGCAGGTTGGAGATCATCACGACGTCGATCAGGCCCAACACCAGCAGCATCGTCAGGTTTTCACGCGACATCGATTTGGCAAACGCAGGATCGGCGCCGGGCACGGCGACGCTTTGCCGGATGATCTCCAGCGCGTCGTCGCTGCCCATGACCGCGGCGACCAGATGCACCAGTTCCACCCAGAACTGCCAGACGTAGACGCACTGGGCGACGATCAGCCCGAGATAGAGCGGCACCTGCAGCCAGCGAGTCATGAAGATGAACCGCGGCAGGAGCTGCATGCGCGGATCGCGCGGAATGCGGGGGGGTGTCATGGCGGCCGGAGACCAGGAAGCGGGGCCGCCGAGTTTAGCATCGCGGGTCCCCCTGCCTGGTGCCGGCGCCGGCCGTTGACGCTGGTCAACTCCTGGATTGCAATGACATTGCACCGCCGTCGACGGATTGGGTAGACTCGGTGACCTGTGCACGATCCCAACAAAGCCACATGGAGGAGAAGCCCATCATGTCGTCGACCATCGAATCGGTATTGAGCGAAACCCGGGTATTTCCGCCGTCGGCGGAATTTGTCCGCACCGCCAACGTGTCCGGCATGGCGGCCTACCGCGCGCTTTGCGCGGAAGCCGAGCGCGACTTCGAGGGCTTCTGGGCCCGCCTCGCCCGCGAGTACCTGCTCTGGCACAAGCCGTTCACGCAGACGCTCGACGAATCCAACGCGCCGTTCTTCAGATGGTTCCACGACGGCCAGCTCAACGCTTCCTACAACTGCCTCGACCGGCACCTGGCCACGCAGCCCGACAAGGTCGCGATCAATTTCGAGGCCGACGACGGAAAGGTGACCACGATCACCTACAAGGCGCTCTATCATGAGGTCTGCAGGTTCGCGAATGCGCTGAAGGCGCGCGGCGTGAAGAAGGGCGACCGAGTGCTGATCTACATGCCGATGGCCATCGAGGCCGTGGTGGCGATGCAG
This sequence comes from Betaproteobacteria bacterium, assembly GCA_031361405.1. Lineage (GTDB taxonomy): Bacteria > Pseudomonadota > Gammaproteobacteria > Burkholderiales > Casimicrobiaceae > VBCG01. Next base: position 2,904 of record JANMCS010000458.1, on the reverse strand, counting down.
GCGTGCGCGCGCATCGGTGCCACGCATTCCGTGGTATTCGGCGGGTTCTCTGCCAAGAGCATCCACGAGCGGGTGCTCGATGCCGGTGCCACGGCCATCATTGCGGCCGACGGCCAATTCCGCGGCGGCCGCGAGATTCCGCTGAAGTCGGTGGTCGACGAAGCGCTGGGCATGGGGGGGTGCGACGGCGTGCATTCGGTCATCGTCTATCGCCGCACCGGTTCCGCGGTGGCGATGAAGGCCGGACGTGACATCGCCTGGAGCGACGCAGTGGCAGGGCAGGCCGATACGTGCGAGCCCACGTGGGTCGACGCCGAGCATCCGCTGTTCATTCTTTACACGTCGGGCTCCACCGGCAAGCCGAAGGGCGTGCAGCACTCCACCGCCGGCTACCTGCTGCAAGCCATCATCACGATGCAATGGACGTTCGACTACAAGCCCGACGACGTGTTCTGGTGCACGGCCGATGTCGGCTGGGTCACCGGCCACACATATATCGCCTACGGTCCGCTGGCGTGCGGCGCCACGGAGCTGATGTTCGAGGGCGTGCCCACCTATCCCGACGCCGGGCGCTTCTGGCGGATGATCCAGGATCACAAGGTCACGGTGTTCTACACCGCGCCCACGGCGATCCGGTCGCTGATCAAGGCCGGCGGCGACCTGCCGAAAAATTACGACCTCACGAGCCTGCGCATCCTCGGCTCCGTTGGCGAACCGATCAATCCGGAAGCGTGGATGTGGTACTACGAGACGGTGGGCGGATCGCGTTGTCCCATCGTCGACACGTGGTGGCAGACCGAGACCGGCGGCCACCTGATCACGCCGCTGCCCGGCGCCACGCCGCTGAAGCCAGGCTCCTGCACGTTTCCGCTGCCGGGCATCATGGCCGACATCGTCGACGAGACCGGTCTGACGGTCGAGTGGGGCAAGGGTGGCATCCTCGTGATCAAGCGCCCATGGCCGTCGATGATCCGCACGATCTGGGGCGATCCGGAACGCTACAAGACCAGTTATTTCCCCGAGGATTTCCAGGGACGGTATTACCTTGCCGGCGATGGCGCATCGCGCGACACCGAGGGCTACATCCGGATCATGGGTCGCATCGACGACGTGCTCAACGTGTCGGGGCACCGCCTCGGCACGATGGAAATCGAATCGGCGCTGGTGGCCAATCCACTGGTGGCCGAAGCTGCGGTCGTGGGGCGGCCCGACGATCTCACCGGCGAGGCCGTGTGCGCGTTCGTGGTGCTGAAGCAGGCACGGCCGGCCGGCGCCGAAGCCGACCGCATTGCCAAGGTGCTGCGCGACTGGGTGGCCAAGGAAATCGGTCCGATCGCCAAGCCCAAGGACATCCGGTTCGGCGAGAACCTGCCCAAGACGCGTTCCGGCAAGATCATGCGGCGCCTGCTGCGCTCGATCGCCAAGGACGAGGCGATCACGCAGGACGTGTCCACGCTGGAAAATCCGGCCATCCTCGATCAACTGAAGCAGTTGAACTAGGACGGTTCGATGCGGCAGTTCCTGGGGACCATACAGCTCATCGTGGCCATCGCGCTGATGGGCCTGCTGGGGCAGGGCGTGTTGTACATCCTGGCGGGCTCCAACCGGGAGAAAAACATTTTCTACCAGGTCGTGCGCATCATCCCGTCCCCGTTCGTGAAACTGTTCCGGCTGCTCACGCCCAAAGTGTTTCCGGACCGGGTGATGCCGTTTGCCGCCTTCTGCGGCCTGTCGGCGATCTTCCTGTGGCTGGCGCTCGCCATCCCCAACACGGCGCCATGACCGCACGTCAGCCGCGATGAGCGAGCGCTTGCGCTACCTCTTCTGGGTCGAGCTCGCCAAGTGGTGCCAGGGCCTCCGGCGCTCGGATGTTGCACTGCGATTCTACGGCTACGCGCTGGCGGCCAAGCCCGACGATCCCAAGGTGCTGGCGAGCATGGCCTTCGAATACGCGCAGCAGGGACGCAACCGCGATGCGCTCGCCACCTTTGATCGCGTCGTGGCGTTGCGGCCCGACTGGGCCGAGGCGCATTTCGATCGCGGATTCCTGCTGCAGCAATTGAATAACCACGAGGCCGCGCTCGCGGCCTTCGACCAGGCGCTGATGCACAATCCGGATCACGACCGGGCGCTGTACGGCAAGGCGCTGTCGCTGATTTCCACCAAGCGCCAGGATGAAGCGGTGGCGCCACTGCAGCGCAACACGAAGCTGCAGCCGATGAGTCCTTTTGGCTGGTATCAACTGGCGCGCGTGCAGTTCGACCGCGGCAAGCCGGACAAGGCGCAGGGGATCATCGATCATCTCGCCACCTTCGAGCCGAAGGTGGCGGCGCAGCTCGCGCGGGAAACCGGACTGCGCGCTCCGCCGCGCCCCTGAAACGGTGCACCGGTTTCGTCCCAAATGATGACGAAACCGAACGCCGATCCCCGAGCGGGCTTGTGAGCCTGGATTAAAGCTGTTTATACTCCGGGCGAACTTGGCGGGCCGCAGCATGTCGCGTCCCCGTTTCCGGTCAACGCACCCCAAGAGTGCCGCGCCGGAGGTTTGTTGGGGAATGCGGCGCCCGCCGTCGTCAACCTGGAGGAAAGTACCCATGCAGTTGACCCAGAAACAGCTCGAATACTGGCAACGAAATCTCCGCATTACCGGCGTCCTTCTGTTCATCTGGTTCGTCGTGACATTCGTCATGGCGTACTACGCCCGCGAACTCAACGAGTTCAATTTCTTCGGCTGGCCTCTCGCCTTCTACATGGGTGCCCAGGGATCGTTGATCATCTACGTGGTCATCATCTGGTTCTACGCGCGCTACATGAACAATCTTGACGTCGAGTATGGCGTCGCTGAAGGGGAGGACGACTGATGGCTGCGCCAGGAGTGACAGGTACCGGGGGTGGCGTATTCAG
>JANMCS010000450.1:0-1272 GCA_031361405.1 Betaproteobacteria bacterium | reverse complement strand
CCGGCATCGGCGCCCACGGCCTGTATCCCAGCCGCGACGGCAAGCTTCTGTACGTGGCCAACCGAGGCAGCAACCAGATTCGCGGCAAGCCGGGTGGCAAGGGCAGCGTGTCGGTGATCGATCTGGCCACCGGCAAGGTGGTGCAGGAATGGCCGGTGCCCGGCGGCGGCAGCCCCGACATGGGCAATGTCAGCGCCGACGGCAAACACCTGTGGCTGTCGGGCCGGTATGACGACGTTGTCTACCGCTTCGACACCGACACCGGCAGCGTCGACAAGATCAAGGTAGGCAACGAGCCGCACGGGCTCACCGTGTGGCCGCAGCCCGGGCGCTACTCGTTGGGCCACACCGGCAATCTGCGCTGAGCGGTCGTCTTCGCGGGGTCTGACGCCAGGCCGGCATCCGGCTGGACATTGGGGTGGCGGACTTCCCCAGCGCTTCTCGTCTTAACAAGCAGGACACCCTGACTGTTTCGACCGGAGCCTGCCGTGACCGCTGCCATGACCCTGACGACTGCGCGTTCGCCATTTCTGCACTTCGACAGTTTCAGCGCTGAAGAAGTTGCGCCCACCAGCACCAGCCAGGGCACGCCGGCATCCTCGCGCTCGCCGTTTCTCTCCATCTATGAGGCCGACGAGGCGATTGGCGCGCACGACACGCCGATGCGCGAAGCCTTTGCGGCGCTGGTGGGCGAACTGCACGACGACGAGTTCGACGAAGCCCTGCACGAGCTGGAATGCAGCGCACGGGCCATGCACCGCAGCGCGCTCGAAGCAGGCACCTCCCGGGCCGAGGCCGACCGCGCGGTGGGGCAGCATCTCTCGCGCCTGACCCTGGCCTCCGAGCAGGCCATCGGCGCCCTGGCCAACGAGTTTGCGCCGCGCGAACGTGGCGGCATCATGGATGCCGAGATCGACCAGTGGCTGGAGGCCTATACGCCGCCGGCCGACGCAACGCCCGAGTTCGAGCAATTCCTCGGCAAGCTGGTGCGCAAGGTGGGCCGGGCCGCCAAGGCGGCTGCCGGCAAGGCCTGGCAGGGCATTCGCAAGGTGGCGCTCGGCCCGTTTTTCAAACAGATCCAGTTCATCCTGCGGCCGCTGATGAACGGCGTGTTGCAGCGGGCCATCGGCCGCCTGCCGGCCGATGTGCAGCCGGCGGCGCGGCGCCTGGCGCAAAAGCTCGGCTTTGCCGCCGCGCCGGCCGCACCCGCAGCGCCGGCGGGCGCACCCGGCGGCCCGCCGGACGCCACCACCGCCGAACCGGCCGCGCCCG
>JANMCS010000435.1:0-2487 GCA_031361405.1 Betaproteobacteria bacterium | reverse complement strand
CCCGCATAGCCGAGGTAACTGGCGTACACGATCGACTGGCCGGTGGGGTCAAGCTTCATCACAAAGGGTGCGATGCACCCCGTGGCCACACTGGTCGCGGGAAATGGAGCGTTGGCGCTGGTGTTGAGACCGCTGCCGGCGCTGCCGGTGAGAAAGATGCTGCCTGCCGCATCGAGCGCAATGGCGCCCACCCGCCGGATGGCCGGGTCAAGCGCGGCTGAATACCGGGTCACCTGTCCCGCGGCACTGACGCGGAACACATGCTTGCTGGTAGCGACCCGGTATTGGCCGCCGGACAACGGGTAGTTGGTGCTGCCGTCGTGCGCAACCAGGTACGTGTATCCGTTGCCGTGCACGGCGAGACCACGTGCCTCGTCTTCAGCAAACGCGTACTGCAGCCCACGTCCCAGGTTTTTTCCAGGTGCGCCCACCGCCACAACCCACATCGGCTTGCTGGTGGCCGGGTCGATCCTGGCGACATAGCGCAGCCCATAGCCGGCATTGGTGACCGTGCTGCTGTCGAGGCCCGAAAAATTGTAAGCGCCGACGATGCCTGCGACGTGTGCAACACCCGCGGCATCGAATACCAGTTCGGTGCCACTGATATCGATGACATCCGATACGAGGAACCGCAGCTGCGCGAACGCAGCGGGGCTGAGGCCAACCAGCATGAGCAGCGACACTGGAAGCATCCAGTGCGTTGCCATCCACCGCCAAACGCCGAGTAGGTGCAAGAGGTCCCCCAGCAACAGCGAGGTTGAACCAACCGGCTGCGCAAGGCAGGCGGACGGGCGTCGGCCGTGCCGTACTCTTGCGGCAGGTGCCGATCACAGGTTCAGGATGACCGAACTGGCCGTCGCGCGCATTCATCCATATGGATGAATTGCGGCAACGAAAGGAGCGTGTTACGGAAGCTGATACTTCGCAAACATCTCCCGCAATCTGTTCTTCAGCATTTTCCCGGTCGCCCCCACCGGGATCGCCTCGACGAACGCCACATCGTCCGGCACCTGCCACTTGGCCACCTTGCCCTCGTAGTTGGCCAGCAGCTCCTCGCGCGTGACCTCCTTGCCGGCCTTCTTCACCACCACCAGCAACGGCCGCTCGTCCCACTTGGGGTGCGCAATGCCGATGCACGCGGCCATCGCCACGGCGGGATGCGCCATGGCAATGTTCTCGATGTCGATGGAGCTGATCCATTCGCCGCCGGACTTGATCACGTCCTTGCTGCGGTCGGTGATCTGCATGTAGCCGTCGGCGTCGATGGTGGCCACGTCGCCGGTGGGAAACCAGGTGCGGCCTGCGGCGTCGGTGGCCAATGGATCGCCGCCATCACCACGGAAGTAGCTGCTGGTGACCCACGGGCCGCGCACGTACAGGTCGCCGAAGGCCACGCCGTCCCACGGCAGCTCGTTGCCCTCGGCGTCGACGATCTTCATGTCGACGCCAAACAGCACGCGGCCCTGCTTCGCCTTCACCGCCAGCCGCGCCTCATGGTCCAGCCCGGCGTGCCTGGTGCGCAACCCGCACAGCGTGCCCAGCGGCGACATTTCGGTCATGCCCCACGCATGGATGGCGGTGACGCCATACTTTTCCTCGAACGTGCGCAGCATGGCGGGCGGCAGCGCCGCGCCACCGACGATCGTGCGTTGCATCGTGGCAAAGCGCAGGTCGTGCTGCTCCATGTACGTCAGCAGGTTCTGCCACACGGTGGGCACGCCATTGGAGACCGTCACGCCCTCGGCCTCCATCAGGTCGTGCAGCGACTTGCCGTCGAGCGCGGCGCCGGGAAACACGAGCTTGGCGCCCACCATCGGCGCGGCGTAAGGGATGCCCCAGGCATTGACGTGGAACATGGGCACCACCGGCAGGATCACATCCCGGGCGGAAAACGCCATCGCGTCGGGCAGCGCCGCAGCATAGGTGTGCAGCAGCGTGGAACGGTGGCTGTACAGCACGCCCTTGGGATTACCGGTGGTGCCGGACGTGTAGCACATCGACGACGCCAGGTTCTCGTCGAACACGGGCCAGTCGTAATGGTCGCTCTGCGCGCCCAACAACTCCTCGTAGCAGAGTAGGTTGGGTATGGCGCTCGTCGCGGGCATGTGCGCACGATCGGTCATCGCCACAAAGAATTGGATCGTCGTACATTGCGCCGCGATCCTTTCGATGATCGGCAGGAAGGTCAGGTCGAAGAACAGCAGCGTGTCTTCGGCGTGCTGCGTGATCCAGGCGATCTGGTCGGGTGCGAGGCGCGGATTGATCGTGTGGACGACGGCACCCATCCCCGCAATGCCGTAGTACAGCTCCAGGTGGCGGTAGCCGTTCCACGCCAGCGTGGCCACGCGGTCGGACTGGCTTACACCGAGCGCACCCAGCACGTTGGCCACGCGCTTAGCGCGGCCGTGCAGTTCGCGGTAGGTGGTGCGGTGGAGATCGCCTTCCACACGGCGGGACACGATCTCGACGTTGCCGTGATGCCGATCG
>JANMCS010000410.1:0-4208 GCA_031361405.1 Betaproteobacteria bacterium | reverse complement strand
TTCAATCCCGCCACGCCGCTCGACTGGCTGATGCACGTGATCGACAACCTCGACCTGGTGCTGATCATGTCGGTCAATCCGGGCTTTGGCGGGCAGTCGTTCATTCCGCATGCGCTGGAAAAACTGAAGGCGGCGCGCAAGCTGATCGATGCGTCGCGCGAGCGCACCGGGCGCGAGATCCTGCTGGAGGTGGATGGTGGGGTGAAGGCGGACAACATTGCGGCCATCGCCGCGGCGGGTGCCGACACCTTTGTCGCGGGCAGCGCCATCTTCGGCACACCCGACTACAGGGCGACCGTCGCCAGGATGCGCGCGGCGCTTGGTGCCGGTGCTTAGCGCCGCCGCGCCACGCGTGTTCGCGGTCGATGGCGTCGCCTTCGATCTCGACGGCACGCTGCTCGACACGATCCACGACCTCGCGGCGGCGGTGAACACGCTGCTGGTCGAGGAGGGCCTGCGTTCGTTGCCCAAGGACACGATCCGCGACCTGGTCGGCAAAGGCATGTCCAACCTGCTGGCCCGCGCACTGGCGCTGTCGGGCGCGCCGCGGCGGGACGCGGCGGCGATGGTGCAACTGATGGCGCGCTACCAGGTCCTCTACGCCGCAGTGCTCGGTCGCGAAACGGTGCCCTACGCGGGGGTGATGCGCGGGCTGCAACGCTTGCGTGACGGCGGCTTCCTGCTGGCGGTGGTCACCAACAAGGCCAGCCGCTTTGTCCGTCCGCATCTGGTACACGCCGGCATGGAAGAATTTTTCGGTGCGGTGGTGGGCGGCGACGATGCGTCGGCCAAGAAGCCCGATGCGGCGCCGGTGCTGCTGGCGGCGCAGCAACTCGGCATCAGCGCGGCGCAGCTCCTGATGGTCGGCGACTCGGCCAACGACGTGGATGCGGCGCGCGCGGCCGGCTCGCCGGTGCTCGCCGTGCCCTATGGCTACACCGAAGGCCGGCCTGTGCAAAGCTTCGCGGCCGATGGTATAGTCGATTCGCTCGATGACATCCCCCTGTGGGTGCGCCGGGCCTGACCCACACCATGTCCAACACTTTCGACCTCTTCGATTCCGTTACGCCTGTCGCGATGGCGACGTGGCGGCGCGCGGGCGAGTGGCGCTGGCGGCGCCCCTTCTGACCCCCGCGTTCGCGTCGCGCGCACACCTTTCCAGCGACGCCCCGGATTCAAGCGCCATCAAGCACGAGGTCGAGTCATGATCACCGAAGTCGAATTCCGCGCCCTTGCGGTGCAGGGCTATAACCGCATTCCGCTCGTGCTCGAGTTGTTTGCCGATCTCGATACGCCGCTGTCGCTCTACCTCAAGCTCGCCAACCAGCGTTACTCGTTCCTGCTCGAATCGGTCGTCGGTGGCGAACGCTTCGGGCGCTATTCGTTCATCGGCCTGCCCGCCAAGGTGCGCCTGCGCGCCCGCGGCAATCACGTGGACGTGGAGGACGACGGGGGCATCCGCGAATCCTTCGACGGCGATCCGCTGGCGTTCGTCGAGACGTTTCGCGCGCGGTTTCATGCAGCGCCGTTGCCGGGCCTGCCGCGATTCTGCGGCGGACTCGCCGGCTACTTCGCGTACGACATCGTGCGCCACATCGAGCACAAGCTTGCGCACAGCGCCAAGCCGCCCACCGCGGGGTTGGCCGACATTCCCGATTTCCTGCTGCTGCTCACCGAGGAACTGGCGGTTGTCGACAACCTGAAGGGCAAGATCTCGCTGATCGTCTACGCGGACCCGGACGAGGCCGATGCGTATGCCAAGGCCCGCGAGCGACTTGCGCAGTTGCGTGGCAAGTTGCGCGAGCCCGTCGCCATTCCTTACCAGACGGGCACCGTCACCGCGCACGCCGTCAGCGAATTCGGCGAGGCCGGCTACAAGGCGGCGGTGGCGCGGGCGCGCGAGTACATCGCGGCCGGCGACATCATGCAGGTGGTGATTTCGCAGCGGATGGTGATGCCCTTCGCCGCATCGCCGCTGTCGCTGTATCGCGCGCTGCGCTCGATCAATCCGTCGCCCTATATGTTCTATTACGATTTCGGCGACTTTCACGTCGTGGGCGCCTCGCCGGAAATTCTGGTGCGCAAGGAAGGCAGCGCGATCACGCTGCGTCCCATCGCCGGCACCCGCCCCCGCGGTGCCACGCGCGAACTCGACGAGGCGCTGGCGGTGGAACTGGCCAACGACCCGAAGGAAATCGCCGAGCACGTGATGCTGCTGGACCTCGGCCGCAACGATGTCGGGCGCGTGGCGGAAACGGGCACGGTGAAAGTGGCCGACCGGATGATCATCGAACGGTATTCGCATGTGATGCATATCGTGTCCAACGTGGAAGGCGTGCTGAAGCCCGGACTCACCAGCATGGACGTGCTGCGCGCCACCTTTCCGGCAGGCACCGTCAGCGGCGCGCCCAAGGTGCGCGCGATGGAAATCATCGACGAGCTCGAGCCTTCGCGCCGCGGCATCTATTCCGGCGCGGTGGGCTACATCAGCTTCCAGGACGACATGGACACGGCCATCGCATTGCGCACCGCGGTGCTGAAGGACGGCACGCTCTATGCGCAAGCCGGCGGCGGCATCGTGCACGACTCGTCGCCCGAAGGCGAATGGCAGGAGACGCTGAACAAGCTGCGGGCGTTGATGCGCGCAGCGGAGATGGTGCAGCAGGGCCTGGACGAAGAAGGTTAGATGAACGACCCCCACGCTCACTTTGTTCGCTGCCCCCAAAGGGGGAGCATAGTGCCCTTCGGGCGGCCGGGCGGGCACTGACCATGCTCCTGATGCTGGACAACTACGACAGCTTCACCTACAACCTCGTGCAGTACCTGGGCGAGCTGGGCGCGGACGTGCACGTGCATCGCAACGACGCGATCACCGTCGATGAGGTCGAGGCGATGGCGCCGTCGCACATCGTGGTGTCGCCCGGTCCCTGCACGCCGACCGAGGCCGGGATTTCGGTGCCGCTGATCCAGCGCTTTGCCGGACGCATTCCACTGCTTGGCGTTTGTCTCGGCCACCAGGCGATTGGCCAGGCCTTTGGCGGGCACATCGTGCGCGCGCAACGGGTGATGCACGGCAAGATGTCGCCGGTGACGCACGACGGACGTGGCGTGTTCGCCGGACTGCCCAGCCCCTTTGCCGTGACGCGCTATCACTCGCTGGCCATCGCGCGCGACAGCGTGCCGGCGGTGCTGGAAGTGACGGCGACGGCCGACGACGGGGAGATCATGGGCGTTCGCCACCGGCAACTGGCGGTGGAGGGCGTACAGTTTCACCCGGAGGCCATCCTCACCGAGCATGGCAAACGCCTGCTCGCGAACTTTCTCGGGGGAGTCCGATGACAACCTGCAATCGATGGCTGGCGGTGCTGGTCCTGTGTGGACTGGCCGCCGCGCCGGCGCGCGCCGGCGCACTCGCCGAATGCACAGTCAAGGGCGATCACGCCACCGTAAAGCGCTGCCTCGCCGACGCCGACCGCGAGGCCCAGGCCGCGCTGAATGCGGCCGAAGGTGCCGCCGGCAAGCGCGCGCGCGATCTCGATACCGCCACCGGACTACCCCGCGTCAATGCCGCGCTTGCCCGCTCGATGCGCACCTTCGCCGATTTTCGCAAGGCCCAGTGCGACTTCGTGCAAGCGATGCATGCCAGCGGCAACGGTGCCGAACAGGGCGCACTTGCCTGTCGCATCGATCTCACGCGCCGCCGCCTGCGCGACCTCCAGCCTTGAACTGGGCCTGACCATGACCATCACCGCACAAGAAGCCCTGCAACGCACGATCGAGCACCGGGAAATATTCCACGACGAGATGCTGTCGCTGATGCGGCAGATCATGAGCGGTGAAGTGTCGCCGGTCATGATCGCGGCCATCACTGTGGGCCTGCGGGTGAAGAAGGAAACCATCGGCGAAATCGCGGCGGCTGCGCAGGTGATGCGCGAGATGGCCACCAAGGTCGAAGTGGCCGACCGCACGCATCTGGTCGACGTGGTCGGCACCGGCGGCGACGCATCGCACACGTTCAACATCTCCACGGCGACGATGTTCGTCGCGGCCGCGGCGGGCGCACGCGTGGCCAAGCACGGCAACCGCTCGGTATCGTCGAAGTCGGGCAGCGCCGATGTGCTCGAAGCGCTGGGCGCCAACATCATGCTCAAACCCGCGCAGGTGGCCGCGTGCATCGCCGAAACGGGCATCGGCTTCATGTTTGCGCC
>JANMCS010000379.1:0-2664 GCA_031361405.1 Betaproteobacteria bacterium | reverse complement strand
TTCGGCTGGGCGAAGCCGGTGCCGGTCAACTTCGGCAACCTCCGGCACCCGAAGCGCGACATGATCTGGGTTGCCGCCGCAGGACCCGCCGTCAATTTCGCGATGGCCATCCTGTGGGCGCTGGGCAGCCGGCTGGTGGCGCCCTCGGGGCTCTGGCCCAGCGACGGCATGTACGAGATGACGCAGATCGGCATTGGTGTGAACCTGGTGCTGATGGTGCTGAATCTGCTGCCGATACCGCCGCTCGACGGCGGACGCATCGTGACCGGATTGCTGCCGCTGCGCGCCGCCATGGTCTACGCGCGCATCGAACCGTATGGCTTTGCGGTGATCCTGCTGTTGTTGTTCGTGGGCTGGCTTGAACGCCTGATGAGCCCGCTCTTGCGGGTGGCGGCCTTCGTCCTGCATGCGCTGACCGGCGCGTGACCCCGCCGCGGGAAGCGGCGGCACCATTTTCATAAGCGAAACGTCCAGCCCCATGTTTTATGATCGCGTTCTTTCCTGCATGCGCCCCACAGGACGCATGCACATCGGCCATTATCACGGCGCCCTCAAGAACTGGGTGCGCCTGCAGGAAGAGTACGAATGCCTCTTCTTCGCCGCCGACTGGCATGCGCTGACCACGCATTACGAAGCGCCGGAAGACATTTCCGGCGCGGTGTGGGAGATGATGATCGACTGGCTGGCGGCCGGACTCGATCCCTCGCGCGCGACGCTCTTCATCCAGTCGCAGGTGATGGAGCACGCCGAACTGACGCTGCTGCTGGGCATGATGACGCCCATCGGTTGGCTCGAGCGCGTGCCCACGTTCAAGGACCAGCAGCAGGAACTGTCCGACCGCGACCTGTCCACCTACGGCTTCCTCGGCTATCCGCTGATGCAGGCCGGCGACATCCTGATCTACCGCGCCAACATGGTGCCGGTCGGCGAGGACCAGGTCTCGCACGTGGAACTGGTGCGCGAAGTCGCGCGGCGGTTCAACCACATCTACGGCCGCGAATCCGGCTTCGACGACAAGGCGCGCGCCGCGATCAAGAAACTCGGCAGCAAGAAGGCGCGACGTTACGAGGAGTGGCGCACCGCGTTCCAGGAAAAGGGCGACGCAGCAGCGCTCGAGGCCGCCAAGGAGCTGCTGAACGAAACGCAGAATCTGGCGCTGGGCGATCGCGAGCGCCTGTTCGGGTATCTCGAAGGTTCGCGCCGCGTGATCCTGCCCGAACCCGATGCGCTGCTCACCGAGAATCCGAAGGTACCGGGGCTCGATGGGCGCAAGATGTCGAAGTCCTACGGCAATGCGATCCTGATGCGCGACGATCCTGCCGAGATAACGACCAAGATCCGCACGATGCAGACCGACCCGGCGCGCGTGCGCCGTACGGATCCGGGCAATCCGGAAAAATGCCCGGTGTGGCCGCTGCATCGCATCTACTCGAATGCCGCCACGCAGGAATGGGTGATCAAGGGCTGCACCACTGCCGGCATCGGCTGCCTTGAATGCAAGCAGCCGGTGATCGACGCGATCATCCGCGAGCAGGTGCCGCTGCACGAGCGCGCGCAGAAGTACATCGACGATCCGACGCTGGTGCGCAACATCGTGGCCGACGGCTGCGAGCGCGCGCGCAAGCTCGCGCAGGAAACGATGCGCGACGTGCGCGCTGCGATGGGGGTTGCCTATGATTGATGCCGAACTCGACCTCGCGCATCCGTCGCCGGACCCGAAGCCGCTCGCCCGCGTGTACGGCGAGGACTTCAACGAGATGCCGCGCGACCTCTACATTCCGCCGGAGGCGCTCGAGGTGTTCCTCGAGTCTTTCGAGGGGCCGCTCGACCTCCTGCTGTATCTCATCCGGCGGCAGAACATCAACGTGCTCGACATTCCGATGGCCGATCTCACGAAGCAGTATCTGGGCTACGTGGAAATGATGCGCCGTTCGAACCTCGAGCTCGCGGCCGAATATCTGCTGATGGCGGCGGTGCTGATCGAGATCAAGTCGCGGCTGCTGCTGCCCAAGCCGCCGGCGCCGCCAGGAGCGGAAGCTGAGGATCCACGCGCGGAGCTAGTGCGCCGCCTGCTCGAGTACGAGCGGATGAAGGAAGCAGCGCGTGCGCTCGATGCGCATCCGCTGGCCGAGCGCGATTTCGCCACGGTGCGGGTCTGGTTCGATCACGTGACCGCGGCGCGGTTGCCGGCCGTGCATCCGGATGACCTCAAGGCCGCGTGGGCGGTGCTGATCCAGCGCGCGCACGTCAACCGCCATCACCTCGTCACGCGCGAACAGCTGTCGGTGCGCAGCGAGATGAGTCGCATGCTGAAGATGCTCGAGCCCGGCCGCTTCATGGAATTCACCGCAATGTTCGCCGGCCATGCCGACGTGCAACACCTGATCGTCACCTTTCTCGCGATGCTCGAGCTGGCGCGCGAGCAGTTGATCGACGTGGCGCAGGCGCAGCCGTATGCGCCCATTCACGTGACACTGACCGGCGTCCGCCCCTTCACGCTGGCCGCCGACGAAATCTGAACCGCGCGCGCCCGCATCCCTTCACCGAAGAACGCACGATGAACGACGAAATCACACCCGAAGAAGCAATCGCGCAGGCCGCCGACGCCGGTGGCGATCTGACCGAGATCAAGAGCATCCTCGAGGCCGCGCTGCTGGTGGCCGG
>JANMCS010000339.1:0-11283 GCA_031361405.1 Betaproteobacteria bacterium | reverse complement strand
GGCCATCCATGCCAATTGCGGGATCGTGTCCGCGAGAAGCCGCAGTTTTGCCTCGCTTTCGCGAAGCGCGGCATCGGCTCGCCTTTGCGCTGTGATGTCTTCGTGGATCAAAACTACTTCCAGCACATTACCGATTTCGTCCTTGAGTGGGTACGCGACGGCGGATACCCAGCGAATGGGGTCCTCCAATAGAGTCCGGCCTGGTTGCGTTTCATTCGGGTCGTACCGAAGGGCGGGTATGGCAACCGATTCACCGGCGAACGCTCGTCGCAGGTAAGGCAGAACACCTTTCACTTCGAGTTGCGGATCTTCGAGGATTTTGTAATCGGCGATCTGGTCCAGGGTGAGACCCCACAGGACCATCCAAGCCCGGTTGACCCAAACGGTTTGTCCGTCCGGCGAAAAAATCTGCACGCTGAGTGGCGCCTGCTCCATCAGAGCTCGGAATCGGCCTTCACTTTGCCGCAACGCCCGTTCGGCCCGCTTGTAATCGCTCACGTCGCGGGTGAAACAACGAGTATGAACGAACCGACCATCAGCAAACAGGACGCTCGAGTGGATCACCACATCCCGGATCGAGCCGTCCTTGCACCGCAGCCGGGCAGGGTAATCATTCAGTTGGTCCCCCGCCTGAAGCCGCTGCAGGATTGTTCTAATGGCGTCCGCGTCGGCATGAAAATCAGCGATGTTATGGCCAACGTATTCCTCTGGCGAATAACCGAGCATTTCGAGCTCCGCACGGTTCGCTCGCAGGATGGTTCCGTCCTCTCCCACCCAATGCAGCCCGATGGCCGCGTTCTCGAAGAAATCGGATAGCTCGCGCTCGCTGCGGCGTAGCTTCTCTTCCGCCTGTCGCCGTTCGATGAACTGCCCAACATGTCCGGCGATTGTTGCCATCGACTCGAGAAGATCCGGGTCGGGTTTGCGAATGTGATGCGTGAAGAACTCAATCACGCCGAGCGTGTTATCGCCAACCAGAATGGGACAGGCAAAGGCACTGTGCAAGCCCACCTTTGCAGCCTGTGGACCGCGCGGGAAGTTTGCGTCATTGCGAACATCGAGTACCCAACTCGATTCGCCGCTCGCCCAGACGCGGCCCGGTAATCCGGTTCCCCGCGTAAAGGTTCGAGTGCAACTGGCCTTGGCGAACTCCGTCAAGGAAGCTTCCGGCGGGTGCCAGATAGCAATGCACTCTAGCGCGTCGGCCTGATGATCGACCAACCAGAATAAGCCCATATCCCAACGCAGATTGTCGCTCACAGCCCGCAGAACACCCGTGGCTGCGTCGTCGATGTCCTGTGCTTGGGCCAGATGCAAAGTCACAGCCAACCGGACGCTACGAAGTTGTTCGGTCCGAACGCGATCGCTTATATCCCGCAGGTAGGCGGTGAACTGGGGCGGGCCGTCGGTCGGGATGCGGGCGATGGCCAATTCGACCGGGAATTGCGTTCCATCCGCGTGTATCGCGGAAATCTCTATCCGCTTGCCGAGGACGGTACTTTCGCCAGTGGCGAGGTAATGGGCCAGCCCCCTCCGATGCCGCTCCCGAAGTGACGGCGGAACGATAAGTTCGGCAAGTACTTGTCCGATGACGTCCGTGCGCCGGTAGCCGAAGGTCCGTTCCGCTGCCGGATTGAACTCGATCACCTTACCATCAGCGTCCATGGTAATGATGCAATCGAGCGCGGTCTCGAGGATGGCGCGATTGCGCGCATCATCATGGCAATGCTCGATTTCCGCACGTTGCCGTTCGTTCACAATGGAAATGGATGCGTGGTAAACGCAGCCGCAATCTAGCGGGTGAGGCCGTTATTCTACGTCTTTGGCAGCCCTGCAGCCACGATACCCGGGTTTCGTCGCTGGCAACCTCAGGCATGTTGCCAGGCATTCCGGAACGATTCCGAGTGCCTTCTGCTTCCAGTCGATCCAAGCGCGCGGCGCCTGTGGCCGCGCGATTCAGCTACGCCCGAAAAGTACGTTTCGCGGCGGCCGCGAGTACGAAAGACGCCCCGGAATACGGGGCGTTTTGAGAGATGGCGCGGTGTTTGCAACTTGCCACGAATCGGTCCAGCCATCCCGCCGCCAGGGCGTCTGCACCGCTGGACGCGCCTGCCGCCCCGGTGAATTCGGTTACTGCGCGCGCGGCTCCCCGTCGCCGTTCACCACGATCGTCGCTTCGGGGGGTGCGCTCATCTGCACCCGATGCTCCACACCGCGAAAGTTATAGGTGACGTCCCAGTAACTCGGTTGCGAATTCGACACTGAGGTGCAACGTTGAACGTCCTGCGAGAACACATTGCCGTCGCGTCCCACGTTGGCGCCGATTGCCGCGCCACCCACTGCACCGACTCCGGTCGCCACGTCGCGGCCGCGTCCACCGCCAATCTGGTGCCCGATCACACCGCCGATAACGGCGCCAAGGATGGCTCCAGGAACATTCGCGCTTCCATAATTCCCCTGTACCTGCTCACGATCCACCCAGCAACGCTGCTCCGGTGGCCCGAACACAGCGCGAACGGAAGTGACGTCCGCAGAATACAGCCGCTCGTTGTCGCGACGCGCGTAGCGTTCATTGACCGCATACGCGGGCGCCTGCACCGAATAAAGGGGGGCCTGACCTGCATAGCCAGGAGGCGGATTATTGGCGGCGTTGCGGATAACCGCGCGCACCGAGGACGCGCGATTGTTGAGGCCCAACTCCGCGAGCGATTCGTAACGGCCTGGGCGGAGCACGATGCAGCGTCCGTTAAAGCGCTCGTCTTCGCACACCTCCCAGCGTCCGCCGGTCACGATCGCCGAGGATGCCCGATCGTTGAAGCCCAAGCGTTCGAGATTCCCGATTTGCCTTTCCGTGGTAAACGAACGGCCACCGAAATCCTCATTTTCATAAAACGTGACTTGCCCCGCAGCCTGTACGGCGACCGCGACGGTGGCCACTCCGACCAGCGACTTGATTTTCCGATTCATCAGAGCATCTCCTTCAAATTGGTAACGTTGTTCGACCGAGGGGCAAGATCTCACCTCCTCACGCTGTCATCAACGTCAAGGTAGACGGTTGGGTTGTCGGCATCATGCGCGAATGGTGGTAGGGCATTACCCTACGCGGGGCGCCATCGCCACGTTGTATAGAACGAAGCAGCGCGCAACGCAAAAGACGATGTCGTTCAGCGACGACATTACAACGACAGCAGCAACGATTCCACGTCGATGCCGCGTGGCGTGGCAATGTGCGGGTCGCTCGCAAGGATGGCGACAAAGCCCGCGAAGATGACGGAGGTTGAACTCTTGGGTCCACTGCCGGGGATGTCGGCACCGCCGACGATCGTCGCGACGAGCCTACCCACGATCACTGTGGCGAATGCGGCGGGGACACCGATAGCGCCAGCCGCCAGCCCGGGGGCCGCAAACGACAGGAGGCCCAGCGGCAGCAAGATGCCGAGCGAGACGACCGCGCTCGACAGCCCTCCGCGAAGGTCGCCGGCAAGGCCTCGCGAGTGTGGATTTCGTACGTGCATGTCCCCGACGCGTCCGGCGGCAGGGCCGGGGCGAAATTCTTATTATGTCCGCATCTACCGATTTTTGCCCTGAACGTTGAACGACAAAAGTCTAAATGACGCGAGCGCAGCGGCGCTCACCATCGTGATCAGCTGCTGGCACGCCTGCGCCGCCGCAGTGCCAGCAAAACGCCCCGAAATTCGGGGCGTTTTTGCTTTGGTGCAGGTACCGCTTACTTCGCCGCGAAGCAGTACAAAAATCCTGCGCCTCCGGTCTTGACCAGCAACGGGTCGCTGCACCCGGCGGAGCCATGCGACGAGTTCCACGAGCTATTGTCGGGCGGGGCATTGGTACCATCCCGGTTCACGTGCCCGACTATGGCGGAACCCTCGCCGCTCTTGGTCCAGTTGCCGCAGGTCTTGTCGTCGGCCACGGTGAACGCCATGCCGTCCTTCTGCGTCCCGGTGAGGATGTCATGCTGGTTAGGCGTATCGGGGCGAGTGCTGACCACCGTGCCCTTGTCCATCAGCGCGGTCTGTTTGGAAATGTTGTTGTCGCCATGCAACTCGTCCACGTTGGTGGCGATCACAACGCCCTTGACGTTCCGCCATGGCCCGGTGCCGATGCGGTCCCTGGCATTGACCGCTGGCGTCGATCCGGATGCCTGCGTGCTGAGATAGGCGCGCCACGTCCTGTCCCCCATCCCGGCTGCCGCTGCCAGCGTCTGGCAATGCTTGTCCGCGCCAGCGAGACCACCGAAATCAGCGCCCTTGCCGCCACCCACGCTGGTCACGAAAAAGCCAGGCGTGCTTGGCGGCGCCATCGTCGAACAACCGGCCAGCAACATCGCAGATACGAGCACGCCCAATTTGTATTTCTGCATACCACTTCCTCCTTGTTGTATCCAAAGGCGCCGCCCCTGCGGGCCCGGGTTTCGTTGACTCAAAAATATAACACTCCACGCCAGCCATTTATTCCAATGCGTCCTTTCACCTCACTGCCGCAAATCAAGTTCGACCTCCACCTGGTCGTGATCGTCCGGGTCGTCATGCGCGATGAAACCCAGTCCCGCGGTGAAGCGAAGCATGTTCGGGTTGGCGCGCAGCACGGTGCCGACGAGGCGCTGCAAGCCCTTCTTCCGGGCGCAGGCAATCAACGCGCGCATCAGCCTGCCGGCGACACCGCGCCGGTGCCAGGCGTCGGCCACCACGATGGCGAATTCCGCACTTTCGAGATCGGGGCGCTGGATGTAACGCGCGATGCCCACGACGCTTTCACCTTCCGGCACCGAACGGTCGGCGACCAGCGCCAGCAACGCCAGCTCGCGGTCATAGTCGACCTGCGTGAAGCGCACGATCATGGCCGGCGACAACTCGTGCATCCGATAGAAGAAGCGGAAGAACCGCGTCTGCTCGGACAGCGAGGCCACGAAGCGCCGCTCGAGTTCTGCGTCCTCGGGCCGCACCGGCCGCACTGCAAGGTGCGTCCCGTCGGGCAACTCAATCTGCGTCTCGAGCTCGCCGGGATACGGATGGATGGCCATATGCCGGTAGCCGGTGACGAACTGCTGCGCGGGTTCGACGCGCACCCGCGCCGCGCCGATCTCGATGCCATTCGTTGTGATCACCACCGGATCGAGCTCCAGCTCGCGCACCCATGGCAAGGCGCAGGCCATGGCCGACACCCGCAGCAGCAGTGTCACCAGACCTGGGTGGGGGGCGACGATGCCTGCCGCGGTCAGCAGGTCTTCGCCGAGCCGGCGATTCAGCGGTGGCAGCATCACGGCAGCCTGCCGGTGCAGTGGCAATGCCTGTCGGCTGGCGCCGACCGCAATCACCGGCCCGAATACCGGGTCGGTGGCCAGCGCGATCGCAACGGCACCGATGGCACCGTCCAGCGCCGACTCCTGCACGATCACCCCGCCGTCCCACCCTGGCGGTGGCGCTTGCATCGCGCGCGACACCCACTCGCCCCACGTCTTCACCAACGCGCGGCCATTGGCGATGCCATGGCTGGCCGTCGCGGTGGACGTGCCACGGAGCTTCAGCGTCAACGGGTAGTGCAATGCGCGCGCCGCCGCTTTCGCCTCGCCCAGCGTTTCCACGACCACGAACGGCTGCAGTGCGATGCCGAAGGCGTGCAGCAGTTGCCGCGTTTCATTGGCCGGCAGCGCCGCCCACTGCGCGGTGGCGGCACGCTCGCGCAAGTGTTCGGCCTGCACGAGGTCCGGCGTCGCGGATTCATGCGACGACGTCGGCACTTCCAGCAGCCATTCCTGATTGCGCTTGTAGGCCGCCAGGAACGAAAACGCATTGACTGCATTTTCGGGCGTGAAGAAATTGGCGATGCCGCCAGCCTCCAGAGCCTCGTGCACGCCTTCACGCTGCAGCGCCCCCAGCCATGCGGCGAGCACGGGCTTGGCGGACCCGCGGGCAATGCCGGCCACGGCGCGCGCGGATTCAAGGGCGCCGATGATCGGGCGCGGCACATGCAACGCGAGCACGGCATCCACGCCCGGATCCGCGAGCGTGGCCGCCACTGCGGCGGCCAGGCGCGAGGGCGGCGCATCGCCACCCACGTCCACCGGGTTGCAACGGTCGATCTCGGGCGGCAGCAGCGCCGACAGCGCAGCGGCGGTGGCAGGCGCGAACGTGGCAAGCGCTACGCCCGCCGCCGCCGCGCCATCGGCGGCCAGCAATCCCGGCCCCCGGCCATTGGCCACGATGGCCAGGCGATTACCCGCCGGGATCCGACCCATCGCCAGGATGCGGGCCGCGGCAAAGAGTTGCGTGTAGTTATGCACGCGCACCGTGCCCGCACGCTTCAGCGCCGCACCGAACACGGCGTCGTGGGACAGCGCACCTGCGGGCAGCAGCGCCGGCGCGGGCTCGAGCGAGAGTCCGCCTTTCAACACCACCACCGGCTTCATCCGCGCCGCCGCGCGCAGCGCCGACAGGAACGGACGAGCCGCGCCCACCGACTCGAGATAGAGGAGGATGCCATCGGTGCCGGAATCGAGTACCAGCGCGTCCAACAGCTCGCCAAAGCCGATATCGATGCCGCCCCCAAGGGACGTGACCGTCGAGAATCCGATTTGCATCGAATGCGCAAAATCGAGCATTGCCGTGCACACCGCGCCCGACTGCGACACCAGGGCCAACCGCCCTGGCAGCGCCGTGGGCGCGCAAAACGTTGCGTTGAGCCCGATGTCAGTACGCACGATGCCGAACGCCCCGGGTCCGATCACCCGGATGCCGCGCCGCCGCGCAATGGTCAGCACTTCCTTGTTCCAGGCGATGACCACCGCCGGGTTGTCGCTTTCGGGCGCGGACATCAGCGCCACGGCACGGATCCGGGCCTTGGGGTCGTCGAGAATGCCCGCCACCGCCCCTGCCGGGGCCGCGATCACCGCCAGGTCCACCGGTTCGCCGATCGCGCCCAGCGACGAATAGGTGCGCCGGCCGAACACCCGACGGCGATTGGGATTGACCGCGTAGACGGCCCCCTTGAAATCCCCCGCCAGGATGTTTTCGTAGACGGTGCGTCCCAG
Source organism: Betaproteobacteria bacterium (assembly GCA_031361405.1). Classification (GTDB taxonomy): domain Bacteria; phylum Pseudomonadota; class Gammaproteobacteria; order Burkholderiales; family Casimicrobiaceae; genus VBCG01. The sequence goes on along the minus strand of JANMCS010000339.1, from coordinate 4,238 downwards.
CGATCCCGCCTTGTCGGAGGCCCCGACCAGCGCTACGGACGTCGGTTTCAATAGCGGCGCGAGATAGTGTTGCATCATGTCCCGGTGAGCTGACGAAAGGCGTTCAAGCCAAGTCTACTCGACGCGCCGAACGAGCCGAAATCGCCCGGTGGGGGCCAGTCGAAGTGGGTCGCCCGTCCGCTATACTCGGGGCCGCCTGCGCGGTTCCCTCCTGCGGCGTGGCGTGCCGCGATGCATACGGGCCCGTAGCTCAGACGGTTAGAGCAGGGGACTCATAATCCCTTGGTCGCTGGTTCGAATCCAGCCGGGCCCACTTCCCATTGTCATAACGCCCATCAAGCGGTGATGGATGGACTTGTCCCTCTGATAACATCTTGTTACATTTCGGACGCGTTCCGGCCCGCCCGCGCAGGTCGCAACACTCTGCGTATGCACTGCCCGCACTTTTGCCGTATCACGACACAGACCGATTCAATCGGCGGACACCGTGATGCCGTCATGGATTCCTGGGGGGTAACAAATCGAAACGAACCGCGACATCGCTCCGGTGCCGGACCTTCGGAGGCACGCGCGCGTCGGCAGGCGAGCGCCGGGTGGTGCGTCCCACGCGGTCCTGATCTTCGCCGGCACCCGTCCCGAATGCATCAAGCTGGCGCCGATCGTCCATGCGCTCGCCGCGCATGGCGAATTCGATGCGATCGTGGTCAACAGCGGTCAGCATGCCGATGCAGTGCGGCGCACTTTCGAAGGCTTTGACGTCAGCTGCGACATCGTCCTGCCCCCACATGCGGGCGGACCCAATCTCGTATCGGCGGCGCGGCGCATCGGGCGATTGTTCGATGCCGTGATTGATCGAGTCCGGCCCGCCATGGTGCTGGTCCAGGGCGACACGTTGACGGCCTTTGCCGGCGCTCGCGCCGCGCACGCGGCCGACGTGCCCTTGATCCACGTCGAGGCCGGACTGCGCGCGCCCACCATTACCGATCCGTTCCCCGAAGAGTGGTTTCGCCGGCGCATCGCGCGGCACGCCGACCTGCACTTCGCGCCCAGCGCATCGGCCTGCCAGAACCTGCTCGATGAAGGTGTCGCGCCGCACACGATTCACCATGTCGGGAATACCGGCATCGACAGCCTTCGCGCGTTGCTCGAGCAGCGCGGATCGCTGCGCGCCGATGCGATCGCAACGCCGCCCCATGTGCTGGTCACGCTGCACCGGCGGGAGAACTGGGACGGCAACGCCGATATCGTCTGCAACGCGCTGCTGGCGCTGGCCGCGCGGCATCCGGCGTTGCGCTTCGTGCTGCCCGTGCACCCCAATCCAAGGATCGCGACGCGATTGCGCCGGCGCCTTGCAGACCATCCGCACTTCGACCTCGTGGCGCCGATGGACTACGTGGCCTTCGTCGCCATGGCCGCAACGGCCGCGCTGGTGATCAGCGATTCCGGCGGCATCCAGGAAGAAGCGCCGCATCTCGGCGTGCCGCTGCTGGTGCCGCGCAGTTGCACCGAGCGCCCGGAGTGCGTCGCCACCGGCTTCGTGCAACTGGTCGGCATCGACCACGATGCCATCGTGGAGGCCGCCACCGCGATGCTGGCAGCACCCCGTCGGCCGGCGCTGCCCTTCGACCGGCACGCGCCCTTTGGCGCCGGCGACGCGGCACAGCGCATTGTCGCCGTGCTGGCCAACGTCATGGCGGAGGCGGTCGCCGCATGAGCATCGGCATGGCCCCGGGCGCTCCATCCATGCTGCCGCGTCAGCATGACGGCGGCATCGCCGGCTGGTTGCTCGACGGGCCCGCGCAAATTCGCACCGGGCCGCATGTCGGCGCAGTGGCAGGCACCATCGAGGATGGCCGCGCCACCTACGGCTACCCGGAGATCACCGGCTACTACCTGCAGTGGCTGGCGTGGCGCTGTCGCGGCAACGATGCCGCACGGGTGGCGGCACCGCATGCCGCAGCGGCGCAGCGCTGGCTCACGGCGTGGTTAGCACTCGGCAGCCCCTTGCCGATGCGCCTCCACCTTGCCGACGGCGTCGACGACTGGCGCAATCGCGCGGTCTTTTGTTTCGACGTGGCCATGGTGGTGCGCGGACTGGCCGCGGCGGCAGACGCGGGATTGCTCGTTCCCGATCACACGCTGGTCACCGGCCTGTCGGACACCCTTGCATCGATGATTGCGGACGACGGCATGTTCGACGCGTTCGCGCCGGTCGAGGCAGGCACCCCATTGCCGGCGCGTTGGTCGACCCGGCGCGGCGGCTTCCTTGCCAAGGCCGGCGCCGGCGTGGCCAGTGCCGCGACGTTGCCGGGCATGGCGCCACGTGTCGTGGCTGCGGCCGAAGCGACCTGGCGGGCGAGCCTCGACAGCGCGTTCGCCGCCCCGCATGACGAGCTGCATCCGCAGCTCTATGCGTTCGAAGGCATCCTGAGCCGTCCCGGTCATCCGCGAACGCTCGCAGCCTTGCCGCGGTTGGCGGCTGCATTCGATGTACTGCTGGCGTTGCGCACGCGTCGTGGCGCGCTTCCCGAGTGCCGCCGCGCGTACGGCGCCGACGCCGGCCCCGAGCGGATCGACGTGATCGCGCAGACCCTGCGCGTTGGCTATCTGCTGCAGCGCTGCCATCCGCAATGGATGCCCGACCGCGTCGCACTGGCGCGACTGCGGCACCTGCTGCGCGGACAGATCCGCGCCGACGGATCGGTGCCCTTTGCCATCGACGCGCCGGCACCGGTATCCAACGTATGGGCTGCGATGTTCGCCGATCAGGCGATCGCGATGGCGTATGGTTCGCCCCCCGGCAATGGGGACGCCGCAGACCCGCTGCTCGTCTGACCACAGCCCCGCGCACGCCTCCGCGTGCGAGAATCAAAATCATGTGGGGAACGAGCTGGCGGCAGCGGCTGCGGTTGATGCCGCTTTACCTGGCCATGGTGATCGCCGATCGCTGCGCAGCGTGGATGCCGAGGGTGCGGCAACGACCGCACCTGCCGTGGCAGCCCGGACTCTCGATCGTCATCCCCGAGCGTGGGGCACCGGCGATGCTGGACGAAGCGTTGGTCGCGGTGACGGTTGCGCTCGCGGGTGTCGAGGAACCCCATGAAATCATCGTCGTGGTCAACGGCACGCCGCTTGCCGAGTACGCGGAGCTGCGCCAGCGCCATTCCGCCGTGACCTTCCTGCACTCCGCGGCGCCGCTCGGCTTCGCCGGCGCCGTCGAGCGCGGTGTCGCCCACGCCCGCTTCGATGCCGTCTACCTGCTCAACAACGACATGGTCGTGGAATCGCAGGCACTGGCGACGGTGCTGGCGCTGCGCGCGCCTGATGTCTTCGCCATCGGTTCGCAGATCCAGCAGCGCAGCGCCGACGGCCGGCGCGAAGAAACGGGCTTCGTCGACTGGTTCACCGATCGCGACGGCATCCGCCTGTTCCACGCCGACGTTCCGGCGGATGGGGCGCCGCGCGAACACCTGGCCGCCAGCGGTGGCGCCGCGCTGTTTCGCCGGGCGCCGCTGCGCCGCTACCTGCGCGCCATCCGCGCCTATGATCCCTTCTACTGGGAGGACGCCGAGTGGGGCGTGCAGGCGTGGCGCGACGGGTGGCGCGTGCTGTACTGTCCCGCGTCGCGCGCGCGACATCGCCATCGTGCGACCACCACGCGTTTCTATGCCGAGGCCGAACTCGAGCGCGTCGTCGAGCGCAACCGCTGGCTGTTCGATGCCCGCAACGGGCTCACGCCGCACGGCGCAGCGTGGTCGATGCATCGCCTCTGTGCGTTGCCCTATGCCAGCCAGCGCGAACTCGCGTCCTCGCGGGTGGCGTTGGCAACGTGGCGCCAGCGCATCGGCCACCGGCGCGCGCCGCAACCACTGCCCCCGTCCGCTCTGGCGCACCCGGAGGGCCGCGCCACTGCATTGCGCGACGTGACCTACAGCGTGCGCCTGCGCACGTCCGCATCGACGCGGCCCCGGTTGCTGCTGGTGACACCCTTCGCCGTCTACCCGCCGCGACACGGTGGCGCGCGCCGCGTGGCGGCGCTGCTGGCCGGGCTGCGCGCGGATTACGACATCATCCTCGTGTCCGACGAGGCCTTCCTTTACGACGCGCGCAGCTTCGCGTACTTCGACGATCTCCACGCCGTGCATCTGGTGCAGCGCGGCGACGAGGCGGAGACTGCCACGGCCGCGACGTTGCCGCAGCGGATGCTGGCGCATGTGCATCCGGCCCTGGCGCATGCC
>JANMCS010000338.1:0-7177 GCA_031361405.1 Betaproteobacteria bacterium | reverse complement strand
CCGGCGATGGTCTTCTCGTCCCAGCCGGTGCGCTCCTGCAGCAGGTTCGACTCGTAGTCGTTGACCGTGACGTAGTCGGCCTGCTCGATGAAGTGGCGCAGCTCCTCGCCGTTGAACAGCGGCATCGCCTGGCCCGGGTCGAAGATGAAGGGGATGCCGGCGGCGGCGAACTCGGTCGCGTTCTGCAGCATGCCTTCGCGGCCGTCCGGGCTGACGATGCCGAAGCTCACGCCGGTGACGTCGCGCACGTGGTTCTCGTACGACCGCATCATCGCGCCGGGATGGAACGCGGTGATCTGGTTGTCGGCGAGGTCGGTGATGATGAACGCCTGCGCCGTATAGGCGCCTGCGATATGGCGCACGGCATCGATGCCCACGCCCAGCGCATCGAGGCGTTCCCGGTAGTCGGTGCCATCGTCCCCGATGGTGGCCATCACCACCGGCTGGCCGCCGATGCCGCGCAGGTTGTAGCCGATGTTGCCGGCGCAGCCACCCCATTCGCGCCGCATCTCGCTGATCTGGAACGACACCGACAGCACGCGCAGCTGCTCCGGCAGGATATGGCGGGAGAATTGGTCCGGGAACACCATGATGGTGTCGTAGGCCAGCGAACCGCAGATCAGTGTGCGCATGGGGCGAAGTTTTTTCCGCTTGATGATTGCATCGGACAATGGCTCACCACGATGGCGGCGCCGGGGTTGCGCAATTCTACTGGGTTGGTGTTGTCCTGGACTCAGTTTTGCCGGCGCCGCGGCGAGCGGTATCGCTTTCCGGGTCACGACGGGTTGTTTTGAGTTTTGCCGGCGACGCGGCGTCGCGATCATCGTTCTGCGGGCATCGAGCTCACCCATACCAAAGCGGCTTCGGCATATCTTGGCGTTTCGCGCGGCTAACGCCGCGCCTACGGGCTGCAGATGCATCGCCCCGTCCCGGGTCGCGCTGGTGGGCGGGGGACCGCCAGCGCGGCCTGTGTGCAAAACGAATAATCAGCGCCGCGACCGCCAACGTTTCAGGCAGCGGTTTCGCGCCCCACGTCGCGGACCACGCACTGCTGGCGGCGGGACACGGGCAGCGTCTCGTTGATGCCGGTGAGAAGCACTTCCCAGTGCGAGTCGCCGTCGTCATTGGCGCGCCGCTCGAAACCACGGATGAAGTCGCGCGCCACGAGGCAGTTGCGATGGACACGGACAAAGCGCGCCCCGAACTCGGTCTCGAGCTTGGTCAGCGATTCCTCGAGCAGGTATTCGCGCTGCGCAGTGCGGATCGTGATGTACTTGAGTTCCGCCTTCAGGTAGACGATCTCGTCGATGGGCACCAGCACCACGCGCGACCGCTCGGTGACGGACAGAAAGCGCCGGGCGGACGTGGCCATCAGTGCCAGTTTCTCGGCGCTGACGGGCTTCAATCGCGGCACCTTCTGCAAGGCTCCCAGCAGTCGCTGCACCCGCACCGGCTTCATCAGATAGTCCACTGCATTCACCTCGAAGGCCTGAACCGCATGTTCATGAAACGCCGTCGTGAAGATGACCACGGGCGGGTGGGGAAACTTGAGCAGGTGCCGTGCAAATTCGATGCCATCCATGTCGGGCATGTGGATGTCGGTAAGGACCAGGTCGACGGGTGCGGAGGCCAGCAGGTCAAGCGCCTCGCGGCCATGCTGGGCCTCGCCGACAACCGCCAGCGGCAATGCCGCGCTGCAATCGTCGAGCAGGTCGCGCAGGCGTCGGCGCGCCGGCGCTTCGTCATCGACGACCAGGACGCGTAACAGGGATTCATGCATGAATGACCTCGGGGAAAGCACGGCGCGGGTCGCGGAGTGCGGAGCGTTCGGGCGCGCCACCCGCCTGGCGGCGCGGTTCACCACGCGCGACCGCTTTTGCTGCATGGGCCGACGCAGCCGTAGGGGGGCCGGCCGTTCGATACGGAACCCGGATGTGAACCTCGTAGCCATCCTTGGTGATGCGCGACTCGAGACTGGCTTCGGCGTCGTAGTGCAGCGCCAGGCGTTCCTTGATATTGGCCAGCGCCATCTTGTTGCCCGAGTGATGGCCGCCGCCGTCGGCGCGGTAGGGATTGCGCAGGATGGCGTGGACTTCGCCGCGCGACAGGAACAGGTTGATCGACACCATGCCCGTCGCGCTCGACGGCTCGATGCCGTGATAGACGGCGTTTTCCAGCAGCGGCTGCAGCATCAGCGGCGGCACCAGCGCGTCGCCGGGCATGCTCTTGATGTTCCAGTCGACCTGCAGGCGCTCGCCGAGGCGCAGCTGCTCGAGCTCGAGATACTGCCGGCACAGTTCCACTTCGTCGGCCAGCGGGGCCAGGTCGCGGTTGTCGCGCATCAGCACGCGGAATAGATCGGCCATATCCTGCAGCGCGGCTTCGGCACGCTGCGGTTCGCTGCGCATCAGCGACAGGACGGCGTTGATGCTGTTGAAGAGGAAATGCGGCCGGATGCGGGCCTGCAGCGCCTGCAGCCGGGCCTCGGTGATGGCCGGCGACAGCGCGCGGGCTCGCAGCTGGAAGTAGTAGAGCAGGCTGCCGGTGCACAAGAGCGCCCACAGCAGCCAGCCGAGCAGATTGGCGGCGGGCTGCGCGTCGATGCGCTCGAACAGGGCAAACAGCGCCACGCCGACGAGCACAACCACCAGTGCGATCATGCCGCCCGCAAACCGCAGCGGCTGGCGGACAAGCCACGGTGCCAGCATCCAGAGCACCGCCAGCACCAGGAAGAGATAGGGCTCGACGACCGTGGTGAGGCGCGTCCACTCGCCGATGATGGCGAGAGGATTGGCAACGCGCGCAAGGGCATAAAGCGCCGCAGCCGCGTTGACGGCCACGATCACGCGCAGGATCGTCCCCAGGTTACGGAGGTCGGGCACCGCTGGCGACTGCGTGTTGTGTTTTATAATCGACCGCATAACGGAGCCAGTATGCAAGCATCATGCCCGCCCGGGATGATCATGCGATGACGGTGGGCTGCCGGGCGCCCGTGATACCCGCACCGCCCAATCCGGGGCGGCGGCAGGTTCTGACCGGCGATTCCCCTGCCCCATTGTCGACAAGCGCGACGACCGACGCAACACCCACTTTTCCGTGAAGCCATGACCGACCACGACGCCCCGCCGCCCGCCCCGCCCAATCCCGCCGGTGGCTGGTCGGGGCGCTTCTCCGAGCCGGTGACGGAAATCGTCAAGCGCTACACGGCGTCGGTCGATTTCGACCGCCGCCTGGCCGACGCAGACATCGACGGGTCGCTCGCCCATGCGCGCATGCTGGGCGCCACCGGCATACTGGCCCCGGCCGATGTGGCCGCGATCGAGCAGGGCCTGGAACAGGTGCGCGGGGAGATCCGCGCAGGCCAATTCGCCTGGTCGCGGGATTTCGAGGACGTCCACCTCAACATCGAGAAGCGGCTGACCGCGCTGGTCGGCGACGCGGGCAAGCGCCTGCATACCGGCCGCTCGCGTAATGACCAGATCGCCACCGACGTACGGCTATGGCTGCGCGGCGAGATCGACGCGCTGGTGCGGCACCTCGCGGCGTTGCGGCACGCGCTGATGGACGTGGCAGAGCAGCATGCAGATACGATCATGCCCGGATTCACGCACCTGCAGGTGGCGCAGCCGGTCACGTTTGGCCACCACCTGATGGCCTATGAGTCGATGTTTGCCCGCGACGCCGAGCGTCTCGCCGATTGCCGCAAACGCGTCAACCGCCTGCCGCTGGGCGCCGCAGCGCTGGCGGGCACGTCGTTTCCGATCGACCGCGAACACGTGGCCAAGGCACTGGGTTTCGACAGCATCGTCACGAATTCGCTGGACGCGGTAGCCGACCGCGACTTCGCGATCGAATTCGAGGCCGCGGCGGCGCTGATCATGGTGCACCTGTCGCGCTTTGCGGAGGAGCTTGTCCTCTGGTCCAATCCGCGCTTCGGTTTCGTGTCGCTGTCCGATCGCTTCTGCACCGGCAGTTCGATCATGCCGCAGAAGAAAAATCCCGATGTGCCTGAACTGGTGCGTGGCAAGTCCGGCCGCGTGATCGGCCACCTGATGGCGCTTTTGGTGCTGATGAAGGCCCAACCGCTGACCTACAACAAGGACAACCAGGAAGACAAGGAGCCGCTGTTCGATACTGTCGACACGCTCGCCGATTCGCTGGCGATCATGACCGACCTCGTCGCCAGCGGTCTCAGCGTGAACGCGCAGAAGATGCGCGATGCGGCGCGCGAGGGCTTTGCCACCGCCACCGATCTCGCCGACTATCTCGTGCGCCGCGGACTGCCGTTTCGCGATGCGCACGAAGCGGTCGCGCGCGCGGTGCGGCATGCGGAAACCAGGGGCTGCGACCTGGCCGACCTGCCGGTGGCGGAGTTGCGCCAATTCGCCGCCGCCGTCGGCGACGATGTGCACACGTTCCTGACGCTCGAAGGCTCGGTGGCGAGCCGCAACCATCCCGGTGGCACGGCGCCCGTCCAGGTGCGTGCCGCGATTGCCGCGGCACGCAAGTCGCTTGCCGACCAGTGAAATTCGCACGTGCGTCGCAGCGGTCGCGATGCGCCGCGGCACCGCGTTGAACATTCAATGAAGGAGTCACGATGAAAGTCGCATTTCTGGGTTTGGGCGTCATGGGCTATCCGATGGCGGGCCACCTGGCGCGCGCGGGCCATGACGTCACCGTGTTCAACCGTTCGCCGGCCAAGGCCGCCGCGTGGGTCGCCGCGTACGGCGGCGCCAGCGCCCCGACGCCGCAGACGGCCGCGCGCGGTGCACAGATTGTGCTGATGTGCGTCGGCAACGACGACGACGTGCGCGCGGTGATCACGGGGCCGCAGGGCGCGTTGTCCGGCATGAATGCCGGCGCGATCCTGGTGGACCACACCACCGCTTCCGCGGAAGTTGCGCGCGACATGAGCGCGGCCACGTCCGCGGTCGGCGTGCAATTTCTCGACGCGCCGGTGTCCGGTGGCCAGGCGGGCGCGGAAAACGGCAAGCTGACGATCATGGTCGGCGGCGACACTGCCACCTTTGCGCGCGCTGAACCTGTGCTCATGCACTACGCACGCGCCGTGACGTTGATGGGCGCCGCGGGCGCGGGGCAATTGACGAAAATGGTGAACCAGATCTGCATCGCGGGCCTGGTGGAGGGATTGTCCGAAGGCATCAACTTCGCGATGCGCGCCGGGCTCGACGCGGAACGCGTGATCGACGTGATCTCGAAGGGCGCCGCGCAATCGTGGCAGATGGAAAACCGCGGCAAGACGATGATCGCCGGCAAGTTCGACTTCGGCTTCGCGGTGGACTGGATGCGCAAGGACCTGTCGATTTGCCTTGCGGAAGCACGCACCAATGGCGCCGCGTTGCCGGTGACCGCGATCGTCGACCAGTTCTACGCGCAATTGCAGCGCCGGGGCGAAGGCCGCGCCGACACGTCGAGCCTCATCCGCCTGCTCAACGAAAGCTGATGCGGCTCCGCGCACCGCACGCAGTGCTTCAGCGCAACACATGGCGCTTGCTCACGGCCGCAGCGCTAGCGGTCGCGCTCGATGCCGGCGCGCAAACGGCCGCCGTCGATCTCAACAGCGTCTGGATGCGTCCGGCGCTGGCGGGACAGACCAGCGCGCGCGCCTACGTCGACATCAGGAGCGACACCGCGCTCACGTTGACCGGGGCCACGACGCCCGTGGCGCGCGCGATCGAATTGGTGATGGTGAGCGGCAGCAACGGCGCCGAGGAAACGGTCGTGGCCACCGTGGCGGTGCCCCCCGGCGCGCCCACGCGCCTCGCCTTTCGCGGCAACCATCTGCGCCTGCTCGAGATCAACCGCGACCTGCTCAATGGCGAGCAATTTCCGCTGACGCTGCGCTTCACTGACCCACAGGGTCAGGTGGTAAGCGCGACCGCATCCGTGGTCGTGCGTGGATTCATGGTGCCGGCAGCGGAACCCGGTCCCCGTCGACCATGACGATTTCGTAGGTCAATTCAGCGGTCCTGGCCAGCATGATCGTGGCCGAGCAGTACTTCTCCTTCGACAGCTTGACCGCCCGTTCGACCTGCTTCGGGTCGAGGCCGTGGCCGGCCACCGCATACACGAGGTGGATGTGCGTGAACACCTTGGGCTCCTCGGGCGCGCGCTGCGCCGTGGCGGTGACCACGCAATCGGCCAGCGGTTGCCGACCCTTTTTGAGGATCAGGACCACGTCGAAGGCCGTGCAGGCCGCCATGCCCGTCAGCAGCATCTCCATCGGCCGCATGCCGAGGTTGCGGCCGCCGTGCTCCGGCGATCCGTCGATCACTGCAGTATGGCCCGAGCCGGATTGGCCCATGAACGTCATGCCCTCGATCCATTTGATTCGTGTTTCCACGCCGGGTGTCCTTTCGTTGGTGGGCAAGGCTTGCGCAGTTAGTGTGTGCACACACTCCGATACTGCTCACGCCGGGTTGAATTTTGTCCATGTTGCCACGCAGCAATGCCGCTTGAATTGTGCGTTGCAATATGCCAGTATTCTCGTGTCTGCGGCCTCGCCGTACTCCTCCTTCGGCACCGCAGACGCATTCCTCCATTCTCCTCCTATGGTGGAATCTTCAAGGCGCGGTCTCCGGATCGCGCCTTTTTTTGTCCCGGGATCGGTCCGCCTCCGGCAATTTGGTCCCGCTGCAGGCAAGGCTTCAGATACCGCGTCCAGCTTGACGAAAAGCGTCCATAAATAGTAAGATAGCGGACTTTGCTGACCGGACATCCATTGAGAACCGCACCATGAAGACCTTCTCCGCCAAGCCCACCGACATCACCAGGGACTGGTTCGTCGTCGACGCCACCGATCAAATCCTGGGCCGTCTCGCCAGCCAGATCGCGCTGCGCCTGCGCGGCAAGCACAAAGTCATCTACACGCCGCACATGGACACGGGCGACTTCATCGTCGTGACCAACGTCGAGAAGCTGCGGGTCACCGGCAACAAGGCCGAGGACAAGCTCTACCATCGCCACTCGGGCTACCCGGGCGGCATCTACACGACCAACTTCAGCAAGATGCAGGCGCGGTTCCCGGGCCGGGCGCTCGAAAAGGCTGTCCGTGGCATGTTGCCCAAGGGCCCGCTGGGCTACGCCATGCTGAAGAAGCTCAAGTACTACACGGGCCCGGCGCATCCGCATTCGGCGCAGCAGCCGAAGCCGCTCG
>JANMCS010000332.1:0-1624 GCA_031361405.1 Betaproteobacteria bacterium | reverse complement strand
CGCGCAACCGGCCGCCGCGGCTCACCGTGCAGGGCCTCTTCAAGCGGCCCACCGTGGTCAACAACGTGGAGACGCTGGCCAATGTCACGGGAATCATCGCGCACGGGGCCGACGCGTACAAGCAGGTGGGCACCGCCAAGTGCCCGGGCACGCAGCTGGTCTCCATTTCGGGCCACATCGCGCGGCCGGGCGTGTACGAGGTCGAGTACGGCTATCCGATGACCAAATTCCTGTTCGACGATTGCGGCGGCATGCTGCCTGGGCAGAAATTGAAGTGCATCGTGCCCGGCGGCATCTCCACCAAGGTGCTCACGGCCGCCGAAGTCGAGCCGCTCACCTTCGATCACCAATCGTTCGCCGGCGCCGGATCGTCGCTGGGCTCGGGGGGGATGATCGCCATCGCCGAGGGCACGTGCATGGTGCGCCTGCTGCAGGTGATGCTGCGCTTCTACCACCATGAGTCGTGCGGCCAGTGCACGCCGTGCCGCGAAGGCATGGGCTGGCTGCATCGCATCATCGATCGCATCGTCGCGGGCGAAGGCCTGCCCGAGGACATCGACAGCCTGTACCGCATATCGCGCCTGCAGGACGGCATGACGATCTGCGGCATGGGGGATGCTGCGGGCTACGCGACGATCGGCATCCTCAACAAGTACCGGGACGAGTTCGAACACTGGATCACCCACAAGCGATCGAAGCTCGAAGGCAACCTCGGGGGAAGCGTGCATGCCTGAGATCTTCATCAACGGGCAGTCCGTCCAGGCCGAGGCCAATCAGACCGTCATGCAGGTGGCGAAGGCGAACGGCTTTTTCATTCCCTACTTCTGCTGGCACCCGCAACTTTCGATCGCGGGCAACTGCCGCATCTGCACGGTGCAGGTCGAGGGCCGCAGCTGGGTCGAGATCGCGTGCAACATGCCGGTGTCGGAGGGCCTGCACGTGCTGACCGATTCCGACCTCGTGCGCGAGCATCGCAAGGCGACGATGCAGTTCATCACGCTCAATCATCCGGTCGACTGCGGCATCTGCGACAAGGCCGGCGAGTGCACGCTGCAGGACTATCACTTCGCGTACAACGGCTCGCCGTCGGTGTCGCGCGAGCCCAAGGTGCACGCGACCAAGTTCCACGACCTGTCCGAGCGAATCCTGCTCGACAACGAGCGTTGCATCCTCTGTTCGCGCTGTGTGCGTTTCACGCGCGAGATATCGAAATCGAACGCGCTCGGCATCAAGCACCGCGGCGACGTCTCGCTGGTGCGCGCCGCCGACGATTCGCCGCTCGACGCCGATCCCTATTCCGACAATGTCATCGACATCTGCCCGGTCGGGGCGTTGTTGTCGAAGCCGTTCCTGCACAAGGCGCGCGTCTGGTACCTGAAACCGACGCGTTCGATCTGTCCGGGGTGCGAGCGCGGCTGTTCCGTCAACATCTGGCACCGCAAACCCGAGTGGCACTTGCGGGCGCTGGATCCAAAGCAGAACACCAGCATCGCGCGCGTGACGCCGCTGGAAAACCCCGCTGTGAACGGCCCGTGGATCTGCAACAAGGGCCGCGACCTGGCGCAGGTCTTCGAACGTCCGCGTGCCGACCATGCGCTGCAGAAGGGCAAGGCGGTCGAGCTGG
>JANMCS010000284.1:0-3464 GCA_031361405.1 Betaproteobacteria bacterium | reverse complement strand
CGCAGGCCGCATTGCCCGGCGCCGTGGCGCGCGCGTTCAAGGACGCCGGCATCCCGCTGGACCGGATATCCATCGTCGTGCGCGAGGCCGGTGCGCCGTTCCCGCTGTTCGCGCACGATGCCGAGCGGCCGATGAATCCCGCCTCGGTGATGAAGCTCGTCACCACCTTCGCGGCGCTCGAGCTCCTGGGCCGGGACTACCGCTGGAAGACCGAGGCCTATCTCGACGGCAAGTTGAGCGCCACCGGCACGCTCGACGGCAACCTAACGTTGAAGGGCTATGGCGATCCCAAGATCACCATCGAGCAATGGCAGCTCTTCATGGCCGACCTGCGCGCGCGTGGGCTCGCCAGGATCACCGGCGATCTCGTGCTCGACCGTACGTTCTTCAAGCTGCCCGCGCACGATCCCGCCGCTTTCGACCAGGAGCCGCAGCGCCCCTACAACGTCGGTCCCGACGCGCTGCTGGTCAACTTCAAGTCGGTACGCTTCGCCTTCGCCCCCGACGCGCAGAACAGCGCGGTGGCCGTCAAGGTCGATCCGCCGCTGCCGGAAATTTCGGTCGCCGCGCTGCCGCAGCTCGGCAGTGGCGACTGCGGCGACTGGCGGGCCACGATCGGCGCCGACTACGTCAACCGCGGCGACGCTGCCTCCGCCACGTTCCAGGGCCGCTATCCGCGCAACTGCGGCGAGCGCGACTGGTACATCAGTCTCCTCGATCACCAGCACTACGTGCACGGCATCTTCGAGACCTACTTCCGCGCGACCGGCGGGGTGTTCGGGGGCGGCGTGAGAGATGGCCGCGCGCCACGCAACGCCACGCCGTTTGCGGTGCTCGAGTCGGCGCCTCTGTACGATGTCGTGCGCGATGTGAACAAGCTGTCCAACAACGTGATGGCGCGGCAGATCTTCCTCACGCTCGCCACCACCGCGCATCCGCCGCCGGCCACCACGGTGCTGGCCACCGATGTCATCCACAAGTGGCTGCAGGCCAGGAAACTCTCATTGCCGGGCTTGGTGCTGGAGAACGGGTCGGGCCTGTCGCGCCACGAACGCATCACCGCCGGCGGGCTCTCGCGTCTGCTGCTGGCCGCCGATGCCAGTCCGGTGCGCGAGGAGTTTTCGAGTTCGCTGGCCGTGGCCGCGCTCGATGGCACGCTGCAGAAGCGCTTCCAGAATGGCGCCGTGGCCGGCCAGGCGTTTCTCAAGACCGGATCGCTCGAAGGCGTGCGCGCGCTGGCGGGCTATGTGATCGACGCCGAGGGCCGGCGCTTCACCGTCGTGGCCATCATCAATCACCCCAACGCCGCGCGCGGTGCCACGGCACTGGATTCGCTGGTGCAGTGGGTGTACCGCGATGCGCGTTCCTGGGACCCGGCGCTGCACCGGTAGCCGCTGCAGCGCGAGGGTCAGACGCCCGGGATGGCCCGGCTGTCCTTGAACGTCAGGTAGCCCTTCACCACGCGGTAGAGCACCCACAGCCCTGACACGAACCAGATCGCGACGGCGATCGGGATCCCGATCAGGATCCAGCCGAGCGTGATCAGCGTGATCCAGCCCAACACCGACCACAGCAGCGACCACCAGAACGTGCGGATCAGCCAGGTGAAATGCGAAGCGACCCAGGTACCAGCGGCGTCGTCCCGCTTTACATAGCAGACGATCACACCGATGATGCCCAGCAGCCCGAACAGCGGCGCAATGAACGGCGCGCCCGACGAGGCGATCGACACGATCGCCGCAATCGCCAACAGCGCATAGGCGAGCACACCCGCCGTGACCGGCGCGGTGGAATTGCCGGGAGCAGATTGAGGTGCAGGGAAATCGGCCACGGCTTGTCTCCGGATCGTCTGGCTCGCCGCACGTCGGCGTCCGTGGCGCAGAAGATGAGGCCGCCTCCTTCCCGCGTCAATAGGCGGGGGACGACCGGGGCCAGGGGGGGACGGCGCGGGGCGTTGCCGCGACCACCGCCCTTAAGCCACCCCCTGTCGGGACCGTGGCTATAATGGCCGTTCAGGTTGAAAACACGCCTGCAACCCTATTCCGTCCAATGGAGGCGACCATGACCGACACCGTACGCGACACCCTCTCCGCAGAATTCTCCAACGTGCTGTCCGAAGCCGAAACGCTTCTGGACAAGGCCTCCCGCGAAACCGGCGACAAGGCGCGCGACCTGCGCTCGCAGGTGGAAGCGCGGCTGTTGACCGCCAAGTTGAAGTTGCAGGAACTCGAAGGCGCCGCCGTGGATCGCGCCAAGCAGGCGGCGCGCGTCACCGACGACTATGTGCACGATCATCCGTGGCAGGCGATCGGCATCGCCGCGGGCGTGGGCCTTGCCATCGGTCTGATGATGAATCGTCGCTGACCGCATCTTCGCGCGAACCCCGAATGGCTGATTCCGAGGACGTTACCGCCGGCGCGAGGCCGCTGAGCGCGGCGATTTCGTCACTGCTGGCGGCGTTGCTGGGCTCGGTGCGCACGCGCGCCGAACTCGCGTCGGTGGAATTTGCCGAGGAACGCGCGCGCATCGGGCAGCAGCTCGCATTGCTGATCGCGGGGCTGCTTTGCCTGATGTTTGCCGTGCTGTTCGTCGCCGTTGGCGTGATCGCGTGGTACTGGGACTCGTATCGCATGGCGGCGATCGTCGGCGTGATCGTCGTGTTCGCCGGCGCCGGTCTCGCGTGCCTGTGGTGGCGCGCCAGCGTGGCGCGCGCGTCGCCCACGCCGTTTGCCGCGTCCATCGCCGAGCTTGAAAAGGATCGCGCTGCACTGGCCCGCGCCACGGCCCGGCGTCCCGCCCCATGAGCAGCACGCACGATCTGACCGAACGCAAGGCGCGCCTGGTTGCGCAGGCCGACCTGCAGCGGATGCAGGCGCTGCTGGCGTGGCACGACGTGCGCACTGTCGTCTCACCTCCGCGGGCGCCCAGCACCCGCGGCTCGCGCGCCTTCTCGATAGCCTCCAAGGTTTTGGCCATCGCGATCCCCATCATCGGCATCGGCAAGATGCGGCGCGTGCTGCGCTACGTGTCGCTGGGGATGACGGCGATGCGGATTTTCCGGTCCTGGCGCGGGTAAATCTTCCGGCAGAGGCAAAATCGCCTGCGTGGCAGGCTGACTTTCGCGACGCGAGTAGTCAGAACGAGAACGTCAAAGGCGCCTGCGTGGCAGGCTGCCATGCGCGGCGCGGTACCGTTTTCCAGGTCAAGTCGGGGTCAAATCGACGACCCCTCCAATTGACCTTGAAAACGGTCCCCCGCCACACAGGGCAGCCGACGAAATTGGAAGCGACGTACCGATGCGCACGGACACCACGCGCTCTTCCGGTGCACAACGATGATGCGCGACGTGGCGTGGGGGACCGCTTTCCAGCTGAATTGGAGGGGTCGTCGATTTGACCCCGACTTCAGCAGGAAAGGGGTGCCGCACGCCGCGGCGCCGGCAAAACTGAATACACATTCCAACG
>JANMCS010000197.1:0-14524 GCA_031361405.1 Betaproteobacteria bacterium | reverse complement strand
CTTGGTCGACGTGTTGTGCGGGCAGCCGGCGCAGAAATAGGGCTGGCGCACGAGGCTGATGCCGGGCTTTTCCAGCGCGGCTTCCTTGGCGTTGATCCATTCCACGCGCGCGCGGATCTTGTCCATCGTGCGCGGATGCAGATCCAGGCGCTCGATGCGCTTGGCGATTACGCGCGCGATCATCGCGGGCGTCAGCTCCCCCTTGGCGGGCAGCAGCCAGTCGCCGTGCGGGCGCACCCACTCGCCCTTTTCGTCGAACTTGCCCACCACGCGCGGACGCACGTCGTCGCGCCAGTTGGAGAGCTGCTCCTTCAACTGGTACTCGACGACCTGCCGCTTTTCCTCGACGACGAGAATTTCTTCCAGACCTTCGGCGAAGTGCCTGACGCCTTCGGGTTCCAGCGGCCAGGGCATCGCGACCTTGAACACGCGCAGGCCCATGTCGGCGGCGTCGGCTTCGGTGATGCCCAGGTCTTCCAGCGCCTGCCGCACGTCCTGATAGCTCTTGCCCGACGTGGCGATGCCCAGCCGCGGCTGGGGCGAGTCGATCACGACCTTGTTCAATTGATTCACGCGCGCGTAGTGCAGCGCCGCATAGATCTTGAAATCCTGCATCCGGGCCTCGGTATCGAGGAAGCCGTCGGGCCAGCGAATGGACACACCTTCAGGCGGCAGCGGGAAGTCAGTGGGGATGATGATCTGCGTGCGGGCGGGGTCCACGTACACCGACGACGAGCTTTCGACCGTGTCGGCCACGCACTTGAAGCCGACCCAGCAACCGGAGTAGCGCGACATCGCCCAGCCGTGCAGCCCGAGGTCGAGGATCTCCTGCACCGACGATGGGTAGAGCACCGGCATCATTGCCGCGGAGAACATGTGATCCGATTGATGCGGCACCGTGGACGACTTGGCGGCGTGATCGTCACCCGCCAGCACCAACACGCCGCCGTGCTTCGAGGTACCCGCCATGTTGGCGTGCTTGAACACGTCGCCACAGCGATCCACACCGGGGCCTTTGCCGTACCACATCGCAAAGACGCCATCGACCTTGGCGTCCTTGTGCAGGTTCAGTTGCTGCGTGCCCCAGATGGACGTGGCGGCCAGGTCTTCGTTGAGCCCCGGCTGGAACTTGATGTTGGCGCGGTCCAGGAATTTCTGCGCTTTCCACAGCGACTGGTCGAGTGCGCCGAGCGGCGAGCCGCGATAGCCGGAAACAAAGCCGCCGGTGTTGAGGCCGGCGAGCTGGTCGCGTTGCCGCTGCAGCATCAGCAGGCGCACAAACGCTTGCGCGCCGTTGAGATACACGCGGCCGGAATCGAGCTCGTACTTGTCGTCGAGTTTGACTTCGCGCAGGGAAGGGGCAGGTGCAGCAACGCTCAAGGCCATCGGAACTCCGCAAAAATCGTGTTTTTGGGACGCGCGGCGACCGGGTTGGCCTCGCGACACACGCAGACAAGGGATTATGTCCCTGTTGCGCGAAGGCGCGGATTCTACGCTGCCCGGCGCGCGGCGGCAATTTTCATGCGATCCGGGCTACTTGTAGTTCATCGTCCCGGGCAACCACAGCGCAATTTGCGGGAAGAACAGCACCAGCGCCAGCCCGAACAGCAATAAGCCCACATACGGTGCAACGCCGACGATGATCTCGCGGATCGGCGCCCGCGTAATGGCCTTGATCGCGAAGAGATTCATGCCCACCGGCGGGGTGATCAGCGCCAGTTCGAGGTTGATGGTCAGCAGGATGCCGTACCAGACCGGATTGATGCCCAGCGTGGCCAGCACCGGCAGCACGACGGGCGTGGTGATGAGGATGATCGAGATCGTCTCGAGGAACATACCCAGGATGAACAGCAGCACCATCACGGCCAGCAGGAAGCCCAACTGGGACACGCCATATTGCGTGACGAGGTCCACCATCTGGTTGGGTATCCGCAGCTTGGTCAGCACGTTGCCCAGCAACGCTGCCGCGGCCAGGATCAGGAACAGCATCGCCGAGCTGCGCGACGCATCGATGGCCGACAGCCAGATTTCCTTCAACCCCAAGTTGCGGTAGACGAACACCGCGATCAGCAGCGCGCCCAGCGCCCCGGCCGCCGCTGCCTCCGTGGCCGTGAACACGCCGAAGTACATGCCGCCCAGCACCAGCACCGGCAGTGTCAGCGCCCAGAACGACCGGCGCAGCGCGGCCACGATCTCGCGGCCGGTGGCGCGCGGCTCGGTCTGCACCTGGTGTTTCGTGAACTTGGCCGACGTCATCGAATAGATCGCGAAGATCACCGCCAGCATCAGGCCGGGCACGATGCCCGCCACGAACAGCGCGCCGATCGACGTGTCGGACACGACGCCGTACAGGATCATCGGGCCGGACGGTGGAATCAGGATGCCCAGCGTGCCGCCGCCGCCGACCACGCCGTAGGCCACGCGCGGGCTGTAGCCGGCGCGGATCATCAGCGGGATGGCGGCGGAGCCGATCGTCAACGCGGTGGCGACGCTGGATCCGGAGATGGCCGCAAACACCGTGCACGCCGCCACGGTGGCCACGCCCATGCCGCCGGGCAGGTGCCGCAGCATCGTATTGGCCGCACCAAAAAGGTCATCGACGACCTTGCCGCGGATCATGAAGTGCGCCATCAGCGTGAACAGCGGGATCGAGACCAGCAGGTAGGTGTCGAGCTTGCCGAAGACGAGGTCGCCGATGCCGCCCAGCTTGCCCTCGACCGCAACCAGGATCGCGGTGGCAAACAGCAGCAGGCCGGCGAAGACCGGGATGCCGGTCAGCAGCACCAGCACCAGTCCGGCCAGGATGAGTGCGAACGTCATTCGATGCCCGGCGGCTTCATTGCATCAGGTTTGTGCCTGGGCGTCTCGCCACGCCACGCGGCGCCCAGCGCAGCGACCGCGGCCAGCAGCAGCGCGGCTGCGCCGATGGGCACCAGCGCCTGCGGCATCCACATCGGCACCGCGAGGTAGCCGTTGGACAGGAGGCCCACCATCCGCGAGAACGCCACCATGTCCCAGCCTTCGATCAGCAGCAGCAGCGCAGAGGCGGCGACGGCCAGCAGGCCCAGCACGGCGGTCAGGCGCTTGCCGCGCGCGGACAACCGCTCGGTGACGATGTCCACCGCGATGTGCTCGCCTTCGCGCAGCGCGTCGGCGGCGGCCAGCATCACGCAGGCCACCAGCAGGTAGCCGACCAGTTCGTCCACCCACGTGATCGGCTGATTGAAGCCGTAGCGCATCACGACCGAATAGACGATCAGCGCCATCGACGCGAGCAGCGCGATGGCCGCCAGCGCAATGCCGACGTGGGCGATCCATTGGACGGCGTAGCGGAAGGCCTTCACGGTCGATGCGCCGAGTTGGGTGGCGAAGAACGCGCCATCATGCCCACGCGGGCGGGCACGCTGGCAGGCGCATCCGCGTGCGGCCTACAGCTTGCCGAGCAGCTCGATGATCTTCGCTCCGCCTTCGGGCGCGGACTTGAGGAACGCATCGACCACGGGCTTCTGCATGGCTGCCTTCCACGTGGCCTGCTCCGAGGGGGACTGCACGTGCATCGCCATGCCCTTGCCCTGCAGGTCCTTCAACGCGGCGGCGGCCGTGGCTTCGGTGATCGGAATTGCATCCTGCTCCGCCTTGGCGGCCGCGGCCTCGATCGCCTTCTGGTTCGCGGGTGAGAGCTTGTTCCACCACGCCGGATTGACATAGAGGTGGAAGTAGATCGTGAAGATCGGGCCGACGGTGCCGAATTTCTGCACCTCGTAGAACTTGCGACTGTAGGCGGCGGACAGGTCGGTCAGGCCCGCGTCGAGCACGCCGGCCTGCAGCGCCTGGTAGACCTCGGAGCCGGGCATCGCCGATGGCGCGGCACCGACGGCCGTGAGCGCATTGTCGGTCAGCGTGTTGAGGCCGCGGATTTTCACGCCCTTGAAGTCCTCCAGCGCGATGAGCGGCTTCTTCGCGGACGTGATGATCGTCTCGCGCGTGATGTAGAGCCAGGCGATGCTCTTCACGCCGCGTGCCGCCAGCTTGTCGTCCAGGAACTTGCGCGCCTCGGACGTCGGGAATTTCTTGATGCGGTCGAGCTCGCCCATCGCGTAGGGAATCAGCGTGGCGCTCATCTCGGGAATGGTGGTGCCCCACTGAAAATTGACGCTCATCGCGGCTTCGATGTTGCCCTTGGCCACGGCGGGAAAATTCTCGGCGGCCTTGGCCAGCTGCTCGGAACCGTAGATCTGCACGTCGACCTGGCCGTTGGTGCGCGCCTTCACGTCGGCGGCGAAACCGTCGAGCATCCTGGTGAGATGGTGGGCGGGCGGCACCTGGTGCGAAATGCGCATCACGACGGGTTGCGCCTGCGCGGCCGCAGCACCGAACAGCGCAGTGACGAGCAGCAGGGTGAAGCGGGACGATCCGGACTTCATCGGGGGTTCCTCCTGTTTTGCCAAACCATTGTCGTTGGCGCGCATTGTCACAGATAAAGGGGTCAGGGTCGCAATAAAGGGGTCAGGGTCGAATTGTTTGAGGACGAGACACCCGTCGTGAAAAGTTAGCGCGCAAACAATTCGACCCTGACCTCTTTGTCGCGCGGCGAACCTGCCCCACGTCTCCGCTAGAATGCGGGACCATTGTCCACGTCCAAACGCTCATGACCGATCTCCTGCAAGCCATCGAAGTCGAAACTGCGCCGGCGCCCAACGCCACGGTGATCTGGATGCACGGGCTGGGGGACACCGGTGACGGATGGTCGGAAATCGTGCCGTCGTTGGGACTGCCGGCGTCGCTGCACGTGCGCTTCATGTTTCCGCATGCGCCGAAGATTCCGGTGTCGATCAACAACGGCTTCGTGATGCCCGCGTGGTACGACTTCAAGGAGGCCGACTTCAGCGCCCGCGCGGACCTGCCCGGGGTGCGCCGCTCGCAGGCGCAGATCGAGGCGCTGATCGACCGCGAACGCGCGCGGGGCGTGGCGGATGCGCGCATCGTGCTGGCGGGCTTTTCGCAGGGCGGGGCGTTGGCGCTCTACGCAGGCTTGCGCCATCCGCAGCGGCTGGCCGGCATCATGGCGTTATCCACTTACCTGATCGATGGCGGTTCGCTGGCGGTCGAGGCGAGCCTCGCCAACCGCGACGTGCCGATCTTCATGGCGCACGGCACCCGCGATCCGGTGGTGCGCTTCGAGTGGGCCGACCAGTCGCGCAAGGCGCTGGGCGTGGGTGGCTGGAACGTCGAATGGCACACGTGGCCGATGGAGCATTCCGCCGTGCTGGAAGAAATCGTGCTGGCGGGCGTGTTCCTGCGCCGCGTGCTGGGCGGTTGACGGGCCTCGCGCGCGCTATTCGTCGCCCGCGTTGGCGTCGTCCTTTGCGGCGGGCATCGCGCGTCGCGGCACCACGCCACGCCGCGCGAGACCATCGCGCAGCAGGAATTCCACCTGCGCGTTGACGCTGCGCAGTTCACTCTGCGCGAGCCGCTCCACCTCGGCCCACAGCGCCGGGTCCACCCGCAACAGGAATGATTTCTTGGCGGTCATTGCGGACGCGTTCCGCGCCCCTTCAGGCCGGGCGCCGGAACATGCAGTGCATCCGGGCGACGAACCCGACAATGCCCACCATGAACACCGCCAGCATCGAGAAAAATGCAGGTTCGGACAGGCGCGGCGGGGCGTGCGCGTTCGCGTCCAGGATGACGAGGTGCAGGCCACCCATGAAGAGCAGCACCACGCAGCCGGCCAGGCAGGCGTACGACACCAACCGTGCGTTGGTCGCGTCGCGGCGGGCGGGCGCGAACCAGTACGCCGCATGCGGAATGCCGCCCGCGCTCCGGGTCAGGCGCGGCACCCAGCCCATCATTCCCACCACGAAGAGCGGCAGCAGGATCGCAAAGGCGAGCATGAACGCGATGTAGCCGTCGCGCGACATGAAGCCGTTGACGACGCCACCATGGCCGAAGTGGGTCGCGACACGTTCCGGCAGCGTGCCGGAGGTGCCCACGATCACCGCGACCACCAGCACCAGCAGCACCACCAAGGCAATCCGGGGCAGCATCAGCATGGTCAAGTCTCCTTCGTCACCGGCGGGTCAGTTGTACAACGTGCCGGTGTTGATCACCGGCTGCACGTCGGAGTCGGAGCACAGCACGGTCATCAGGTTGGATACCATCGCCGCCTTGCGCTCGTCGTCCAGCACCACGACCTGCTTGGCCGACAGTTCGCGCAGCGCCATTTCCACCATCGACACCGCGCCGTGCACGATCTTGGTCCGCGCGGAAATGATGGCCTCGGCCTGCTGCCGGCGCAGCATCACCTGCGCGATCTCGGCGGCGTAGGCGAGGTGCGTGAGGCGGGACTCTTCCACCTCGACGCCGGCCTGCTCGAGCCGGGCCTGCAATTCGCGCACGAGCGCTTTGGCCACCATGTCGGCGCTGCCGAGCAGCGTCGGCTCGCTGGCGATATCCTGGCCTTCCTCGGCGTCATACGCGAACGAGGAGGCGAGATGGCGCACCGCGGCTTCGCTTTGCACCTTGACGAACATTTCGTAGTCGTCGACGTCGAACGCCGCCTTGGCGGAGTCCTCGACGTGCCAGACCACCACGGCCGCGATGTCGACCGGATTGCCGCGTTTATCGTTGACCTTGAGGCGCTCGCCGTTGAGGTTGCGGGCGCGCAGCGAGATCTTCTTGCGCGAATAGAACGGATTGGTGGCGCGCAGCCCGGGGGTGCGGCTGGTGCCGCGATAAGCGCCGAAGAGCTGCAGGATCGCCGCCTCGTTGGGCTGCAGCGTGTACAGACCGGCCAGCAACAGGACGCCGGCGAGGACGAGCACGATGCCGAGTGCCAGCGTGAACCACGACAGGCCGGTGAGGCTGATGCTCCTGGCGATGAGGACGCCGCCGCCGATGACAATGGCCAGGCCCGCCGCCAGTACGACAAAGCCGTTCATCGTGGCAATCGGCAGCTCGGTGTGGCTGGCGCCGGGGACTACGATCTTGCGTTCCATCTCGATCTCCCATTTCGCAGGTGCTCGCACCGCAATGGCCGTCCGCACTGTGTATCAAAATGATATCACTTTCATATCACGTGCTGTCAACGACCGTTGGTCTGCCGGGAGAAGGTGAGTAGTTGACCAATTATTCGAGATTTATCAATTCAATACACAGGTAATCGTAAGTATCAAATGAACAAGGCCCGCAGTTGCGGGCCTTGGCAAACCTTGTATCGGGACGCCGGATATCAGGTTTCAGGCTCGAACTTGAGGGCCGCCGAGTTCATGCAATAGCGCATCCCGGTGGGGTCCGGGCCATCGGGAAACACGTGTCCCAGGTGGGCATCGCAGTTGGCGCAGACCACTTCGGTGCGGCGCATGAAGAAGCCCGAGTCGTCTTTTTCCCCCACATTGGCGGGCGCAATCGGTTGCCAGAACGACGGCCAGCCGGTGCCCGAGTCGAACTTGGTGGCGGACGCGAAGAGCGGCGTGCCGCAGCAAATGCAGGCGTAGATGCCATTCCGATGGTTGTCCCAATACTCGCCGGAAAATGCGCGCTCGGTGCCGGCCTTGCGCGCGACGCGATATTGTTCAGGAGTCAGCTGGGCCTTCCATTCGGCGTCGGTCTTGTGCAGTTTGGCAGTCATGGTCTCGTGTGAATCAGGTTGTACAACGTGGGGACGTGCGCACCGCGAACAAGCCACCCGGCGCGGTGCGTTATAGTGTGCTCTTTGCTTCCGCGCCTTACAGCGCAGTTTCCGCGTGTCTTTGGAACCTCCCGCAGCCAACTCGTTCCGTCGCGACGTTCGCGTGATCGGACTGGTGAGCGTCGCCCACGCATTTTCGCACTTCTTCCAGCTGGCGTTGCCGCCGTTGTTTCCGTTGCTGCGCGCCGAATTCGACGTGTCGTGGACGCTGCTGGGGTTCCTGGTCGGCGTGTTCTACGCGGCCAGTGCCGTCACCCAATTCTCCGCCGGCTTTGCCGTGGACCGCTTCGGCGCGCGCCCGGTGGTTCTAACCGGCCTGGGCCTCCTGGCCGGGGGCACGATCGCGGCCTCGCTGGCGCCGGGCGCATGGTTTCTCTTTCCGATTGTGGCGTTGATGGGCGTGGGCAATGGCGTGTTCCATCCCGCCGATTTTGCGATCCTCAACGCCAACGTGGCGCCACAGCGCCTCGGCTATGCGTATTCATCGCACGGCGTGGGCGGCAACCTGGGCTACGCGGCGGCACCCATCGTGAGCTTCGGCCTTGCCGCGCTGTTCGACTGGCGCGTGGCGTTGGCCTGCATGGGCGCGGCGGGCCTGATCGCGCTGGGCGTGCTGTCCACGCAGCGTGCCTATCTCACGTCGCACCAATCGCCGGCCGGGCACGGCCACAACTTCAAAGGCAGCCTGGCGTTGTTCGCGCAGCCGGCCATCGCACTGTGCTTTGCCTATTTCATGATCCAGACCACCGCGGCGGTGGGCCTGCAGACCTTCCTGCCGTCGGCGCTCAACACCGGCCTCGATGTGCCGCTGGTGCTGGCGGCGTCCGCCGTCACCGGCTACCTGCTGGGCGGCACCGGCGGCATCGTCGTGGGCGGTTTTCTCGCGGCGCGCACCAAGCGGCACGATCGCGTCGCGGCCGCCGGCTTGCTCGCCGGTGCGTTCCTGCTGGTGTGGGTCGGGCTCGGCGTCATCCCCATCGCACTCGTGGCGCCGTATTTCGCGTTGGTGGGGTTCGTGATGGGCACCACCGGCCCCTCGCGCGACCTGATCGTGCGCAATGCCACGCCCAAGGGCGCGGCGGGGCGCGTGTACGGCTTCGTGTATTCGGGCCTGGATCTCGGCGCCACGATCGGTCCAGTCTGGTTCGGCCTGATGCTCGATCATCATCTCGGTCGCGAAATGTTCTATGTCGTCGCCGGCCTGCTGGTGGCGGCTGTGGCCACCGTGGTGCGGGTGCGCCGCGCGGGTCGCAGCGCGCCGGCCCCCGCCGCGGCCGCGTCCGACTGACGCGAAAGGAAACCCATGGATCTCGGCATCAGTGGACGCCGCGCCCTGGTATGCGCGGCCAGCAAGGGCCTCGGTCGCGGCTGCGCCGAAGCGCTGGCGCGGGAAGGGGTGGACGTGACCATCCTCGCGCGCACCGCCGCCGACGTCGAACGCGCCGCGGCGGAGATCGGCGCGATGGCGGGGCGCCCGGTGGCGTGGGTCGCCTGCGACATCACCACGCCCGAAGGCCGCGCGGCGGCGCTGGCCGCATGCCCGCAGCCCGACATCCTCGTCACCAACGCGGGCGGTCCGCCGCCCGGCGATTTCCGCGACTGGGATCGCGCTGCGTGGTTGCGCGCGATCGACGCCAACATGCTCACGCCGATCGAACTGATGAAGGCCACGGTGGACGGCATGATGGGGCGCGGCTTCGGCCGCATCATCAACATCACGTCGGCGGCAGTGAAGGCACCCATCGACGTGCTGGGATTATCCAACGGCGCGCGCAGTGGCCTCACCGGATTTGTGGCGGGCCTGGCGCGCAAGGTGGCGGGCCGGGGCGTCACGATCAACAATCTGCTGCCCGGCTACTTCGACACGGCACGCCTGCGCGGCACGATGGGTGCGCGCGCCAAGGCGCAAGGCATCACGATCGACGCGGCGCTGGATGCTGCGCGCGCAGCGGTGCCCGTCGGCCGCGTGGGCACGCCGGACGAGTTCGGCGCGATGTGCGCATTTCTCTGCAGCGCCCACGCGGGCTACATCGTCGGCCAGAACATCCTGCTGGATGGCGGGCAGTACCCCGGCACCTACTGAACCTCCTGCGCAAGGCCAAACGATGATCGACCTCTACTACTGGACCACCCCCAACGGCCACAAGATCACGATCTTCCTCGAGGAATCCGGACTGCCGTACCGGATGCATCCGGTCAACATCTCGAAGGGCGAGCAGTTTCATCCGGACTTCCTGGCGATCGCGCCCAACAACCGCATTCCCGCGATCGTGGATCAGGCGCCGCCCGATGGCGGTCCGCCGGTGTCGCTGTTCGAATCCGGTGCCATCCTGCTGTACCTCGCGGGCAAGACCGGCCAGTTCTATCCGGCCGACCTGCGCGGCCGTTGCGAGGCGATGCAATGGCTCATGTGGCAGATGGGCGGGCTCGGTCCGATGGCCGGGCAGAACCATCATTTCGCGCTCTACGCGCCGGAAAAGATTCCGTATGCGATCGAGCGGTACGTCAAGGAAACGGGCCGTCTCTATGGCGTGCTCAACAAGCGGCTGGCCGATCGCGCATTCATCACCGGCGAGTACGGCATTGCCGACATGGCGTCCTATCCGTGGATCAGCCCCGCGCGGCAGGGCCAGAACATCGACGATTTCCCGCATCTCAAACGCTGGTGCGAGACGATCAAGGCGCGGCCCGCGGTGGAGCGCGCCTATGCGCTGGCCAAGTCGATCAACGTGCAGCCAACGGTATCCCACGACGAGGCGACCCGCAAAATTCTGTTCGGCCAGGATCAGAACACGGTCCGGTAGCGGAGATGCCGACGATGAATTCGAAGCCCGGCACCATCGATTTCCGCATCGCCGGTGCGTTCATCACGCTCGACAACCTGCTGAAGGTCACCGGGGTGGCCGCCAGCGGCGGCGCGGCCAAGGCGCTGGCCGCAGCGGGCACGGTGAAGGTCAACGGGCAGGTGGAATTGCGCAAGACCTGTAAGATCCGCGCTGGGCAGGTGGTCGAAGCCTCCGGCGCGCGCATTCGCGTGCTGGCCGGTGATGACGTGGATCCGCCGCCGGACCATTGACGTTGCTTTACCGTCGCGTGCTAGTCAGCGCGCCGCCGCAGCCAGCTCCGGAAACCCGCGCACTGACACGCGCGCGACGATCGTGAACTTGCCCGCGCCCTCGGGCTTCACCACGGCGACCTCGCCCTCGGTGAGGTAGGGCGGTCCGGCCACGCCGTAGAACGGATTGCCGTGGCTGGCAGTGGCTTTGTTGGTGCGTTCATTGAATGGTGTAGCCAGCACCGCACGCAGTTCGGCATAGCGCTCGGGCCCGTCGGGCTGCATGGGACCCCCGCGCATGCCGTTGCTGGGCGTCACATGGCCGAACACCAGCCGGCCCGTCTCGAGCGTGCGGCAGTAGGGGCTGGCCAGCACCGTGCCGATCGGTATCTGTAGCGTGCGCAACGCCGCGCCGATGGCGCGGGCTTCGGCGCGACCGGCGGCGGTCAGGTTGCGCTGCTTGCTGCAGTCGTCGAACGTGGTCATCGCCGCGTCGTTCTCGCCGAAGTCGGTCGCTGTATGGCGAATGTAGAGCACGTAGCCGCCGCCGCGCAGCGCGTCGATGAGCGCGCGGCCTTCGAGCAACGGTTACCGCTCCACGCTCGTCGCGCCGGACTGGGCTGCAAGCGGCATTGGCAACAATAGCGCCAGCGCCAACAACCCGATTGAATGAAGGTGCTTGCGCATGAATATGGTGCGCTCCTGGAGGCGAGGCGGCAGCCTCGCGGGATCGCTGCTCGTGTCATACCTGCGAGGCTGAAGCCTCGCCTACAAGCGCCTACAAACCCCTGCAAACATCTATACGCGCCTGCATCCGCCTACGCATCGGCCACCGTGATTTTTCCACCAATGAACAGAGGGGGCGCGCCATCGACCGCCCGCTCCGTGGCGGCTTCCAGTTCCGTATCGACGTCAAAACCGATATCGCCCTCCGGCTCCGGCTGGCCGGTGGCGCGCACCGCGGTGAAGTCCTGCAACCTGCGGTCGAGCAGGTGGCTTGGCTGCATATTGCGCAGCGCATTGAAGATCGATTCGACGCGACCGGGAAACTTGCGCTCCCATTCCTGCAGCATCAGTCCCACCTGCTTGCGCTGCAGGTTCTCCTGCGAGCCGCACAACGTGCAGGGGATCAACGGAAACTGCCGCAGCTCCGCATACCGCGCGAGATCGCGCTCGCGTACGTACGCCAGCGGCCGGATCACGATGTTCCTTCCATCGTCCGACACGAGCTTGGGCGGCATCGTCTTCATCTTGCCGCCGAAGAACATGTTGAGGAAGAATGTGGCGAGGATGTCATCGCGATGGTGGCCCAACGCGATCTTGGTGGCACCGAGTTCACCGGCCACGCGATAGAGGACGCCGCGTCGCAACCGCGAACACAGCGAACACATCGTCGCGCCTTCCGGGATCAGGCGCTTCACCGTGCTGTACGTATCCTGCTCGGCAATGTGATACGGAATGCCCAAGGCCTCGAAGTAGCGGGGCAGCACGTCGGCGGGAAAGCCGGGCTGCTTCTGGTCGAGGTTCATCGCCACCAGTTCGAAGGGCACCGGCGAGCGCTGGCGCAGCGCCAGCAGCACGTCGAGCAGCGCGTAGCTGTCCTTGCCGCCGGACAGGCACACCATCACGCGGTCGCCGGCCTCGATCAGCGCGTAGTCGCCGATCGCCTCACCCACCTGCCGCTGCAGGCGGCGCGTGAGCTTGTTGGCCTCGTACTCGGCGCGGCGTGGATCGCGCGCCGGTGCCGGCGAAGGTGCCGCCTCGGCGAGCGCAGGCAGGGGCAGGTTTCTCGCATTCATCCGGCGGATATTACCCGACGCCCGGGTGGTAGCATGCGCGGCGACGTTCGCCTCTCCCCACCTTCCCGATTGCGATTCCCCATGCCCGCCCTTACGCCTTCGCTACGCCTGTCCGCCAACTTCGACGGCGGTGCCATCGAGATCGAGGACGCGACGTCGGCGGCCGACCTGCGCGTGCGGCTGCGTGCCGATTCCCACGCCGATTTCCGGCAGTGGTTCCACTTTCGGCTACAGGGTGCACGCGACGTCCCTGTCGCGATCCGCTTCACCAACGCCGGCGCCGCCACGTATGTCGAGGGCTGGCATGGTTACCAGGTGGTGGCGTCCTATGACCGCATCGACTGGTTTCGCGTGCCCACGACCTTCGACGGTCGCGAGATGGTGATTGCGCACACGCCGGACAGGGACAGCATCTACTACGCCTATTTCGAGCCTTATTCGTGGGAACGGCATCTCGACCTGCTGGGTTTAGCCGAGCATTCGCCGCTCGCCCGCGTCACCGCGCTGGGTGGCACCGTCGAGGGCCGCGACATGGACCTCGTCACCGTCGGCGTGCCGGCCCCCGGCAGGAAGGCGTTGTGGGTGATTGCGCGGCAGCATCCCGGCGAAACGATGGCCGAGTGGTTTGTCGACGGCATGCTGGAGCGCCTGCTCGACCCGGCGGATCCGGTTGCGCGGCTCCTGCTGGAACGCGCGGTGGTCCACCTGGTGCCCAACATGAATCCCGACGGCAGCGTGCGTGGCAACTTGCGCACGAATGCGGCGGGCGCCAACCTCAATCGCGAATGGTCGTCGCCGTCGCTGGAGCGCAGCCCGGAGGTGTTCCATGTCCGCGCCGCGATGCAGGCGCGCGGCGTGGACGGCTTCCTCGATGTTCATGGCGACGAGGAACTGCCCTACGTCTTCACCGCGGGCAATGAGCGCCTCGCCAACTACGCCGCGCGCATGCAGGGACTGGAGGCGGGCTTCAAGGCCGCGCTGATGACCGCCAATCCGGACTTCCAGACGGTGCACGGCTACCCGCTCAGCAAGGACACCAACATCAACATGACGCTCGCCTCGAAATGGGTGGGCCATACCTTTGGCGGCCTGGCGCTGACGCTGGAGATGCCGTTCAAGGACAATGCCAACAACCCGGATCCGCATCGCGGCTGGAGCGGGGCGCGGTCGCGGCGGCTTGGGGCCGACGCGCTCACGGCGCTCTACGCCATGCTGCCGTCGCTGTGACGGGCCGGCGCCGCCTCAAGTAGACTTGGTGGCACGCCGCGTGCCGCGGCAGGGAATTTCAAGCACGGAGGTCGAGTGCAGACGATCCTGATCGCCAATCCGAAGGGGGGCAGCGGCAAAACCACGCTCGCCACCAATATCGCCGGCTGGCTGGCCGGCAAGCGGCAGCGCGTGGCGCTGCTGGATGAGGATCCGCAGCGGTCGTCGTCGCAATGGCTCGCGCGCCGGCCGCCGCTGTTTCCGCCCATCGCCGGCTTCACCGATGACACGGGCAAGAAGGAATTGAAGAACGTGGCGCCGCAGTGGCTGGTGATCGACAGTCCGGCGGGGTTGCACGGCGAGGCCCTGCGCGACGCGTTGCGCCGCGCCGACGCGATGAACGTGCCGGTGTCGCCATCAGCGTTCGACATGGCGGCAACCCAACACTTTTTCGAGCGGATTGCCGCCAACAAGAGTGTGCGTGAAGGCGTGCTGCCGATTGCGCTGGTCGCCATGCGCGTGGATTCGCGCACCCACTCGGCGGCCGAACTCGATGCGTTCCTGCAGGAGCTCGCCTTGCCCGTGATCGCGCACCTGCGCACGACGCAGGTCTACGTGCATTGCGCGCGCGACGGACTTTCGGTGTTCGACCTGCCGCGTTCGCGCGGCGAACAGGATCAGGAACAGTGGCGGCCCCTGACGCGATGGATTGCGCGGCACGCGGCCGTGCGCAGCGCCTGAGCGGGAGCGATTTTCCGTATGGGCCTGTAGGCG
>JANMCS010000176.1:0-2849 GCA_031361405.1 Betaproteobacteria bacterium | reverse complement strand
CCAACGATCTCGACATCGAGTCGCTCGACCTGCTCGAGGCCACGCTGCAGTCCTATGCCGGCACGTTGCTGGTGGTGAGCCATGACCGGGCATTTCTCGACAACGTGGTCACGCAGACGCTGGTGGCGGAGGACGGTGGCCGCTGGCGCGAATACATCGGCGGATACAGCGACTGGATCGCCCATCGGCAGGCCGAGGCCGCGCGCGATGCGGCAGCCAGTGCGACACCGGCCAAGGTGGCACCGCGCGCCGAACGCCCGGCACCATTGTCCAAGCTGAGCTTCAAGGAGCAGCGCGAATTGGCGGCGCTTCCGGCCGAACTGGAAGCGCTCGAGCAGGAACAGCATGCGCTGACGGCGTTGATGTGCGCACCGGATTATCACAAGCGCGACGCGACTGCGATGAAGACCGATCGCGCGCGGGCGGAGCAGGTCGAGCATCTGCTCGCCCAGAAATTCGAGCGCTGGGCGGCGCTGGATGCGCGGGCGGGTACGTCCGCAAAGCCGTAGGCGACGTATTGGAAGCGGTTGTAGGCGAGGCTTCAGCCTCGCGGGGATGATGCGCGCCTTGTACCTGCGAGGCTGAAGCCTCGCCTACAGCATGATCTAGAGACGCCGGAATTGCGCACAGCTACAATCTCCACCCATGTCCGCCTATCCCCACCTCCTCGCACCGCTCGACCTCGGTTTCACCACCCTCAGGAACCGCGTACTGATGGGTTCGATGCACACCGGGCTCGAGGAAGCCCCCGATGGTTTCGCGCGGATGGCCGCGTTCTACGCGGAGCGTGCACGCGGCGGCGTGGGCCTCATCGTCACCGGAGGCATCGCGCCCAACTTCGTCGGGCGGCTCGAGCCCAAGGCGTCGCAGCTGTCGTTTCCCTGGCAACTGGCGCGGCACCGGCTGATCACCGACGCCGTGCATGCCGAGGGCGGCAAGATCGCGCTGCAGATCCTCCACGCGGGCCGCTATGCGTATCACCCGCTGGCCGTGGCGCCGTCGACATCGAAATCCCCGATCAGTCCGTTTCGTTCGCGCGCCTTGACCGGCTGGGGCGTGCGCCGGACCATCGCCGCGTATGTCCGCTGCGCCAAGCTGGCCCAGCGCGCCGGCTACGACGGCGTCGAGATCATGGGCTCCGAGGGTTATCTCATCAATCAGTTCGTGGCGCCGCAGACCAATCATCGCGACGACGAGTGGGGCGGCGCGTTTGAAAATCGTATCCGCTTTCCGGTAGAGATCGTTCGCCGCACGCGCGAAGCGGTGGGCCGCGATTTCATCCTGATCTTCCGGCTGTCGATGCTCGACCTGGTCGAGGGCGGCAGCACCTGGGACGAGGTGGTGGCGCTGGCCAAGGCGGTGGAGGGCGCGGGCACCACCATCATCAATACAGGCGTGGGCTGGCATGAAGCGCGCATCCCGACCATTGCGACGATGGTGCCGCGCGCGGCCTTTGCGTGGGTCACTCGCCGCCTGCGTGGTGCCGTGCAGATTCCGCTGATCACGACCAACCGGATCAACGATCCGCGCGTGGGCAACGACGTGCTTGGTCGCGGCGATGCCGACATGGTGTCGATGGCGCGGCCGTTCCTGGCCGACGCCGATTTCGTGAACAAGGCTGCCGCGGGCCGCGCCGATGAAATCAACACCTGCATCGCGTGCAACCAGGCGTGCCTCGACCAGATTTTCAATCGGCAGATCGCGTCGTGCCTGGTCAATCCCTTTGCCTGTCGCGAGACCGAATGGAAACTGACGCCGACCGCATCGCCGCGCAAGGTTGCCGTGGTCGGCGCAGGTCCGGCGGGCATGGCCGCGGCGGTGACCGCGGCCGAGCGCGGACATCACGTCACGCTGTTCGACGCGGCGGCGGAGATTGGCGGCCAGTTCAATCTTGCGCGGCGCATTCCGGGCAAGGAAGAGTTTGCCGAGACGCTGCGTTATTACCGCACGCGCCTCGACCGGTTCGGCGTGATGACCCGTCTTGGCGTGCGCGCGGGCGTGGCCGACCTGGCGGGCTTCGACCACGTGCTGCTGGCGACCGGCATCGTGCCGCGCACGCCGGCGATCCCGGGTATCCAGCATCCGAAAGTGGCGGGCTATGTCGACGTTGTGGCGGGCCGCCGCACGGTGGGTGCGAGAGTGGCGCTGGT
Source organism: Betaproteobacteria bacterium (assembly GCA_031361405.1). Classification (GTDB taxonomy): domain Bacteria; phylum Pseudomonadota; class Gammaproteobacteria; order Burkholderiales; family Casimicrobiaceae; genus VBCG01. The sequence continues at coordinate 699 of JANMCS010000176.1, read as the reverse complement.
GGGCGCAGGTGGCATCGGTTTTGACGTGGCGGAGCTGCTGTCGGTGGCCAATGCACCCGACGGTGCGGCAAGCGACGGCTTGCTGGACGATCCGGCGATCGTCGCGTTTCGCGACGAGTGGGGCATCGATGCCAACTATGCGGAGCGTGGAGGCTTGAAGCCCGCGCATGAAGTGCCGCCGCCGCGCCAGCTGTGGCTGCTGCAGCGCAAGGACACCAAGGTCGGCGCAGGATTGGCCAAGACCACCGGCTGGATCCGCCGCACGTTGCTGAAGCGCCGTGGGGTCGCCATGATCGCAGGCGTTGAATACGACCGCATCGACGATGCCGGATTGCACATCCGCGTCGATGGAGAGCCGCGCGTGCTGGACGTGGATACCATCGTGATCTGCGCGGGCCAGGAACCGCAGCGCGAGCTGGTTGACGCGTTGGTGGCCGCAGGCATTCCCCATCAGCTGATCGGTGGCGCGGATGTTGCTACCGAACTGGATGCGCGGCGGGCGATCGAGCAGGGTACGCGGGTGGCGTTGGAACTTTGATTGTGGCGGGGCGCGGGGGGTGTAGGCGAGGCTTCAGCCTCGCGGGCTTACCGCGGCGTGTTGTTGTCGCGCAATCCGTACGCGCTAGTCGCGCCGACCGCGCAGGACGCCTTCCGGCAGCCGCTGCGCAAGTGCGCGGCGCACATTGGCTTCAAGTCGAG
>JANMCS010000562.1:0-1215 GCA_031361405.1 Betaproteobacteria bacterium | reverse complement strand
ATGGAGCGGCTGCTGGACGATCTCTCGTACCATGCGGCGCGGCGCACCGGCGAGCACGTCACCATCGATGCCGCATTCGTCGACGCCACGCTGGCCAACATCGCGGGCAACGACAACCTGTCGCGGTACATCCTGTGACCGCGTGCCGCGGCCGCCAGGGCTGACCGGCCACCACGATGCTCGAACGCATCCTCGGCATCATCCTGCCGGTATTCCTGGTGGTGCTCGTCGGCTATCTCTACGCGCGCCGCGTGAAGCCGGACATGACCATCGTCAATCGCATCAGCATGACGATCCTGGCGCCGGCGCTTATTTTTTCCGCACTCGCCAGCAAGGACTTCAACGTCGGCGAAAACATGCCGCTGATGCTGGGCAGCGTGGGCGTCGTGCTGGGCTCGGGGCTGCTCGCGTGGCCCTTCGCGAAGCTGCTGCACGCCGACCATCGCACGTTCGTGCCGCCGATGATGTTCAACAACTGCGGCAACATGGGGCTGCCATTGGCGGTGCTGGCGTTCGGCCAGGCCGGCTTCTCGGCGATGGTGGCGCTGTTCACGATCTCCAACCTGCTGCACTTCACGCTGGGCGCGTGGATGATCGATCACCACGCGCGGTTCGGCAACCTGCTGCGCAATCCGATGGTGTGGTCGACGTTCCTCGGCTTCGGCTTTGCGTTGGTGCATCCGCCGCTGCCCGAATGGACCAGCGTGGGCATCAAGATGGTGGGCGACGCGCTGATCCCGATGATGCTGCTGTCGCTGGGCGTGCGGCTCTACGAGGTGCGCTGGGACGACTGGCATCTCGGCGTCGTCGGTGGCCTCGTGTGCCCGCTCACCGGCATCGCGATGGCGGCGCTGCTCAGCCCCCTGCTGGGCCTCGACCACCAGCAGCAAGGGCTGCTGATCCTCTTTGGTTGCCTGCCGCCGGCAGTGCTCAACTTCATGGTGGCCGAGCAATTCAAGCAGGAACCCGCCAAGGTGGCGTCCATCGTGCTGATCGGCAACGTTCTCTCCGTCATCTTCATTCCCATCGGGCTCACGCTCGCCCTGCACTGACACCATGAAAAACACCGGCATCGACGTGATCCTGTTCGACCTGGGCGGCGTGCTGATCGAACTGGCCGGGGTGGAGAAAATGCTCGAATGGTCGAAGGGCCTCGCCAGTACGGATGAGCTGTGGCGGCGTTGGCTGCATTCCGACGCGGTGCGCGCCTTCGAG
>JANMCS010000113.1:0-2635 GCA_031361405.1 Betaproteobacteria bacterium | reverse complement strand
AGATCGTCGAACTTGGCACCCTTCTGCAGCTGGGCGATCACGTCCTTGGCCTCGTCTTCCTTCTCGACCAGGATGTGCTTGACCTTGTATTCCTTGTCGCCCATCTGCGTCTTGACCTGATCGTATTCCTTCTTGAGGTCGGCATCGCTGATCGGGTTCTTGCGGATCCAGTCGGTGACGTAGGCGCGGACCAGAACCGTCTGGCCAGCGAGTTCCATCTGGTTCTTGATCTCGGTGTTCTTGTCGAGATTGGCCTTCTTTGCTTCGCGCACCAGCAGTTCACGGGTGTTGAGTTCATCGCGGATCGCGGCGCGCAGTTCCGGCGAATCCGGTTGGCCTTGCTGCGTGCGCTCGCGCAGCATGAAGTCGAACTGCTGTTGCGGATACAGCGATTTGCCGGCAGCCGCGGCGGCCGGTGCGGCTGCCTTGGGTGCGGCCGGCTGGGCGTTGACGACACCCGCGGCAAGCAGCAGCGCGGCGAGAAGGGGTACGGCGAGGGTGTTTCGGGTCATTGCATACATCCTTTCATCAGGAAGGGAATTCGTCCGGGCTGTAGGCGCGAATGGCAAGCGCATGCACGGGATGGGGAATGAGGTCGCCTACACGGTCCAGCACGGCGCGGTGCCGGGCCAGGCGGTTGAGACCGACGAACTGCTCGGACACGATAAGCAGCGAAAAGTGCCCGCCGCCGGCGGCTGCGCCCGCATGACCGGCATGCTCGGCGCTGTCATCGGCCAGTTCCAGCACTGTCGCCGCGAGCGGCGCCAGGCGTGTCTTGAGGGTAAGGGCCACCGGCGAAACCGGACCGCCTTCAGGCTGCGCATTCCGATGTTCGCGCGTGGAAAGGTCCGGCGGCATGCTCATGGTTTCTGCGGCTCGACCATGTGCCGCGACAGGAAGAGGCCCTGCGCCAGCGCAAACGTAAGGAACAGACCGATGCCGCCCCAGACCTTGAAATTGACCCAGATGTCCGTCGAGTAGTGGAACGCGACGTACCAGTTGAGCGTGGCCATCGCGAAGAAGAACGCAATCCACGACCACGTGACGCGCGACCACACGGCGGGTGGCAGCACGATGTCCTTCAACAGGTGGCCGATCAGGTCGCGGTTGAACGCGAGCTTGCCGACCATCAGCACGAGGCCGAAAGCACCGTACAGCACGGTGGGCTTCCACTTGATGAAGGTCTCGTCCTGCAGGATCAGCGTGGCGCCACCGAAAACAACGATGATGCCGAACGATAGCCAATGGACGACAGATACCTTGCCCTTCCAGCGGAACCACGCAATCTGCGCGATCGAGGCCGCGATGGCGACCGCGGTCGCCACCATGATGCCTTGCCACTTGAAGGCAACGAAAAATAGAATGAGCGGAAAGTAGTCCGCGAGCAGTTGCATGGTTTTCCAAGGATCGCCGGTCTGCCTTAACGCTGCCTGATTTGGGCGGCGTTGCGGGTTCCGGACGTGGCGCCCGCGCACGGGCGACTACAAGCGGCGGCGGTGGCCCGGGGGGACGTCCCGGGACGGTGCAGCCAGTCAACCCACGATTATACCGGGTTCCGCTCCAGGTTCGGTTTACGCGCCATTTACCGTACACAATGCATGTAGGCGAGGCTTCAGCCTCGCAGGCGCGCCGATGGCGCCTACTCGGGCGCCGTAGGGTTCAAATCCAGCCGCCGAAAGCCAGTGGCCGACGCCAGCCGCCCCCAGTCAAAGGCGGGCCCGGGATCGGTCTTGCGGCCCGGCGCGATGTTGCTGTGGCCCACGGCAGCCTCCAGCGGATACCGCCGCTTGAGCGCCACCAGCAGCTTGGCCAGCATGGCGTACTGGGGCGCCGCGTAGGGGACGTCGTCCGCCCCCTCCAGCTCGATGCCGATCGAGTAGTCGTTGCAGCGCTCGCGGCCACGCCAGCTCGACACGCCGGCGTGCCACGCGCGCTTGGCACAAGGCACGAATTGGATCAATGCGCCATGGCGGCGAATGAAAAAGTGCGCCGACACGCGCAGGTGCGCGATGGTGGCGTAGTACGGGTGGGCGGCCGCGTCGAGCGTGCCGGTGAAGAACCGCTCCACGCCGTCGCCGACATAAGTGTCGGGCGGCAGCGAGATACCGTGGACCACGGCCAGCGTTACGGCAGTACGGGGAGGGCGGTCGTCGCAATGCGGGGAGGCGATCTGATGGGCGTGATCAACTCGCCCTGAAACATCGACATTCAGCGAACTATGCATGGCCGCATTTGCTTTCGGGTGGCCGGACGTACAACCGCGGCATCAACGATCAAGCGTGGCGCGTCCCTCACGCGTCGGCACTCCGCGCCCGCAGTGAAGGGTTGCGCGCGATGCGGAGTCCTGCGCCCGGCGTTCCGTCCGGGAACAGTTCGGAACACTCGGCCGCTGACAGTTGTGTTATTTGATCCCCAATCGTTCCATCCGGTAGCGCATGGCGCGAAACGTGATGCCCAGCAACTTGGCCGCCGCGGTGCGAATGAACCGCGTCTTTTCCAGTGCCTCGTTGATGGCTGTGCGCTCGACGCGATCGAGATAATCCTGCAGCGGCCACTTGTCACCGGCGGTGATGGGCGTATCCAATTCGTCCTGCAGTGGCGTGAGATGCAGGTCGGCGGCGGTGATCCGCATCGG
>JANMCS010000094.1:0-1547 GCA_031361405.1 Betaproteobacteria bacterium | reverse complement strand
CGGGCTGCGTACCAACCAGATCGCCGGCAATTACATGATGTTCACCCGCGCGGTCTACTACCACGAAATCATGCAATTGCCGGTGATCGGCGGCGCGGTATTCGTCGGCGGATCCATCGAAGCCGGCAACATCTGGCAATCGCGCAGCCAGGCCTCAACAAGCGACCACGTTACGCCCTGCAGTCTCTTCCTGGCCGCCAATACCTGGATCGGCCCGGTATACTTTGCGTACGGCCGCGCAAGCGGCGGCGAGTCGACGTTCTACATGTTCCTCGGCCGACCCTGACGTGGCGACCACCACCAACGCCGACTGGGTAGCGCGCAGCCGGGCGGCGGTGTGGCATCCGTGCACGCAGATGAAGGCACACGAAGCGCTGCCGCTGTTGCCGATCGCACGTGCCGAAGGGGCGTGGCTTCACGACTTCGACGGCCACCGCTACCTCGACGCGATCAGCTCGTGGTGGGTCAATCTCTTCGGCCACGGCAACCCGCGCATCACGGCGGCGTTGCGCGACCAGCTCGATCGCCTCGACCACGTGCTGCTCGCCGGTTGCACCCACGCGCCGGTGGTGGAGCTCTCCGAACGTCTCGCCGCGCTGGCGCCCGCTGGCCTCGGCCATGTCTTCTACGCATCCGATGGTGCGTCCGCCACCGAGATCGCGCTGAAAATGAGCGTTCACTACTGGCGCAACCGCGGCCACCCCGACAAGAACACCTTTGCCAGCCTCGTCGGCGGCTATCACGGCGAAACCGTCGGCGCGCTCGGCGTCACCGACGTCGCCGTGTTTCGCGATGCCTATGGACCGCTGCTGCGCCGGCCGGCATTGCTGCCCTGCCCCGACGCGCGGCTGGGCATCAGTGTCGAGGCTGCCTGCGCGGCGCTGGACGCGCACCTGGCGGCGCATCACGCCACCACGGCGGCGCTGATCATCGAGCCGCTGGTACAGGGCGCGGCAGGCATGGTGATGTATGACGCCGCGTATCTGGCACAGGCCCGCGCGATCACCGCGCACCACGGCGTGCACCTGATCGCCGACGAGATCATGACCGGCTTCGGGCGCACCGGCACGATGTTCGCATGGGAACAGGCACACGCGCCGGCGCCGGACTTCCTGTGCCTGTCGAAGGGCATCACCGGCGGCGTGCTGCCGCTCTCGTGCGTGCTGGCCAGCGACGAGGTCTTCGCGGCGTTCTACGCCGACGACACCGCGCGCGGCTTCCTGCACTCGCACTCCTATACGGGCAATCCGCTGGCGTGTCGCGCCGCGCTCGCCGTGCTGGACATCTTCCGCGACGACGACGTGATCGTCGCCAATCGCGCCCGCGCCACCCGCTGGGGCCAACTGCTGGCGCCGGTCGCGGCACATCGCGCCGTGCGCAATTTTCGCCAGTGCGGCATGATCGTCGCGTTCGAGGTCGATACCGCGCGCGCCGACGCTGCACGATGGTGGTTTCGCGAGGCGCTCGCGCGCGAATTGCTGGTGCGCCCGATCGGTCGAACGGTCTACTTCATGCCGCCCTACATCGTCACCGACGACCAGATGCAG
>JANMCS010000090.1:0-4172 GCA_031361405.1 Betaproteobacteria bacterium | reverse complement strand
GGGCATCACCAAGGCGTCGCTGTCGACCGACTCGTTCATCTCGGCCGCGTCGTTCCAGGAAACCACCCGGGTGCTGACCGAAGCCGCGATCATGGGCAAGCGCGACGACCTGCGTGGCTTGAAGGAAAACGTGATCGTCGGGCGCTTGATCCCGGCGGGCACGGGCCTCGCGTATCACACCGCTCGCCGCAAGGCGAAGCTGGGTGGGGGTGCTGAAGCAGCGGCGGCGGCGGAAGCAGCGTTTGCGCCTGTGGGTGAAGCTGCAGCGGCGGCACCGGAGGTTTCGGCGGACGCGGCTTAAGTCTCACGCAACAAGCAGTAGTGACGGGGCCGGCAGGCGACTGCCGGCCCATTTTTTTCTATGCACTGAAATCAGTTGGCCTCAAATCGCGATTGAACGGAACTAAGTGAACTGTTCTCACTCCCACCTTTGGCGACCCAATGGGCTGAGCGCATTGAGGTGCTCGGTCCGGCGCTATATGCGGTCCGGAAGCAGCATTTTTGGATCGCCGACGTCTTCAACGTTCCCGCCATTGACTCATGCCAATTGCGATATTGGGTGGTCACATCCATGTTTTCCGTGAGTGAGCGCAGCTCGCACCGACAGTCAAAGACGCGGCCGGTCTTAGATGGACCCTCGGGATCACGTCCGTACCCAACACGCTATATCGAAGCAAAGAATCGGTGCGCAAATGTTTGAAAGACAAACATGACAGCTTTTAGATGCATTGCATTAATGGTTTTTCATTGTTGCATGAGCGGCGTGGCATTCGGTGCTGTAGGAAGCAGCGGCAAGACCGATTTGGTCTCCACGGAATTAATCGTTAAGTTCCAGCGAACCGGTAAGGACGTCGTCGACCCTGCGGTCGCGCTCGAAGGGGCAATCAGCGCGGCCGAAGGTCGTCAACCGAGCGACTTTGGTGTTTGGACACGGACGGGTTCGCCTTCGTACGGTCAGTGGCTGATCAGCAATCGTCTGCCTCAGCAATACTTGGATACGCTGGCGAAGGAAAGCCCCGATCATCCTGAGATCCATCTCCAGCAATATCTTGTATTGGGTTACAGGGACCCGGTCGCGCGTCTGCAGGCACAAACGAAACTTGCTGAGGACCCAAGTGTCCTGTCTGTATCCGCCAACACAACGGAGCAACAGTCATATCGGGTCAATGATTACTTTGTCACCGTGACGGGACCTGGGTCGGCTCCGCAAGGCTATCAATGGGGCCTCGAAGCCATCAACGTGATGTCTCCGTCGTGGAATCCATATGCGATTAGCGGATGGGACTACAGCAAAGGCTGGGGCTTCGTAGCCGTGGTCGACTCGGGAATCGAGGTTGGGCACAGTGACTTATCGGGAAGGATTCGTTCGCATTTTTCGCAAGCCTTCTACACCGGGTGCGCAGGCAATCTAACAAACATCGACGAATTGGGTGACCCGGCGTGTCCAAATTCGTCAAGAGGGCACGGCACTCACGTGGCGGGCATTATTGGCGCCATCGCGGACAACTCGACTGGCGTGTCCGGGGTTTGTCATTTTTGCTCGCTTATCATCGCGAAGATCAATAACAACAACGTCGCAACAGTTGCCGACACTGTCAACGGCATGAATCACTCAGTAATCCGTGGCGCGCCCGTCATCAATCGAAGCGGCGGAGGCCAAGACTATCTGCAGAGGTATGGCGTTGGTACCAAGTATTGTTCCTACTTGGCGACGGGAACCGACGGATATTGCGATGTGATCAAGCTCGCGGCGCTGCGCGAAGTAGTAATCGTGGCCGCTTCCGGCAATGAGAATAATGCTAAATACTCGGATACGAGCTTCTTTGCCACCCACTTTCCCGCCACAGAGCCAGACGTTGTCGCGGTTGGCGGAACCGTTTACGGAAATGCGATTTGGGCGGGTGACACTACTCTGCCGCCATTCGCCGTTCAGGGCAGCAATCTCGACAAGCCGGTAGATTTCGTCGCGCCTGCGAAGCGCATCGTGTCGACATTCTATACAGCGTCTACATGGTTTTACCCTACCTGGTGCAGCGACTCGATCAATGCTGTCAGTCAATATGACGAGTGCACAGGAACGTCGATGGCGGCGCCATTCGTGAGTGGTGTGTACGCAATCGCGCGGTCGCTTAACCCCCTTCTCACTCGCGCACAACTGAAGACGTACCTGCAATCCGGGGCCACTTACCTCGGTTCATACGCCATGCCGAACGTTCTTGCCAGCGCGCCGACCATTATTGGAACCAATAATTCTTTGACACCGTCGTTCGTGTTCGTCATCCCCGGCGGGGCGAGCGTGTACAACCGCTTCTACACTGCATTCCCGCAAATGGGCGTCGCAGCCCGTAAGGGCACAATGCTTCCTCTTCCTGTGGGTGGGACGCCGGTCGTGTACACCGCTGACAGTCGCGCGAACGCCGTGGCGAGCTATCCGTTGTTGCCGGACTCAAGCGGCACGCCGAGAGCCTATTTCTACGTCTATACGCGTGAATACGTTTCTGGGCAGACGATGGTCCCGCTGCGGCGATTGAGCAAGCTTCAAAACTTGGGCGGCGGGAATGATGCCTGTGGATATCCCATGCCAATCCCGGGCAAGTACTATCCATTGCTTCATATCTATACTACGAGTAACGCCGAACTTTCTACTTTGCAAACGAGTAGTGCCGGCAATTGCTTCAAGTATGACGGCATCGAAGGTTGGATTGCGACGACGAATTGGACCGGTGCCCTCCAAGCGCTTTATCGGCTATACAACCCGAGCTCGGACAACTATATCCTCGTTCCTCAAAGCAAGGTCACGTTGGCACAGAGCATGGGTTACACGGTCAATCAAACGATGTTGGGCTACGTAGTTCCGAACTAAAGCAAATTCGCGCGGTTCACAAGCGGGTGGATTTTCTGGACTGCGGGCGTTCCCCATGCTTCTTCTATTTCAGGACGGTATCCCGATGGTTCAGATGATCGTAGTCGCTGTCGGATTGTTAATGTTTTGCACGGCGCATGGGCAGACACCAGCCCGAATTGTCAAGGTCTCTGGCGATCGCCAAATCGCAATTAGCTCCAACACTCCGAGTCAACCTTTTGTCGTGAAGGCTTACGACTCGTCGGGTAACCCACTCGCGGGTACAGTCCTATTAATCGCTCCGGGCGCGGACCCTGGGTTGAACTATGTGCAAGACGAATTTGGATTTCGAGGGTTCAATACGGTCGGTCCGGTTTTCTACCAGAGCTTCGGTTCTATCAATCCCGCATACTATGCCGTCACCGATTCGAGCGGCAGGGCGCAAGCAAGCGGTCCGTATGTGGACTACCCGTCATCAGCATTCTCCATCGTCGCTCGGCCGATGGGGGGAGGCTCGTCTGCTGCAGCACGCTTTGCAGTCGTCTTGCTAAAGTCTCAGCCTGCGGGAAACCCGGCGGTCGTTGTCGAATTCTTTCATTCCGAAGTCCGCCACTACTTCATCACGCTTTTGGACAACGAAGTGTCGGCATTGGATGAAGGCGCATTTGTAGGTTGGGAGCGCTCCATCGGTTCCTTTGTCGCGTACCGTTCTGCCGCGGACGCGCCCGCTGGGTCGATTGCGATTTGCCGGTTCTTCAGCCCCCAATTCACCTCACATTTCTATAGCGCGGACCAGAAAGAATGCGATGCGGTAGTCACCAAGTGGCCGACTGTTTGGACTCTGGAGACACGCGAGGCTTTCTATGTGCTTCCACCGAACGCTGTCGGAGATTGCGCCGCAGGCTATCAGCCCGTATCTCGCTTGTTCAACAATTCTCCAGCTCCAAATCATCGCTATGTCACCGACGCAGCTTTGCGCGACAGAATGGTCAACGCAGGCTGGACGGTCGAGGGACGGGGAGCGGCTGGCGCAGTTTTCTGTGTCCCGGCGTAGTTATTGCCGTCAATTACTTCTGGAGTCGGAAATTGCGCGTAGATCATTCTGCGTAGCGTTATGCACCGCGGGCACTGCAGTGCGGAAGTGACGGGCACCGCGTCGTTCGGCAAGGACACCAAGGGCAAGCAGCGTCTCGTCATCACCGACATGGACGGCGAGCAGCACGAGTTCCTGATCACCAAGGACAAGCACGTCACCGTGCACGATGGCCAGGTGGTGAACAAGGGCGAAACGATCGTCGACGGTCCGGCCGATCCGCACGACATCCTGCGG
>JANMCS010000084.1:0-3101 GCA_031361405.1 Betaproteobacteria bacterium | reverse complement strand
GCAGGCGGTCGAGCCGCAGATAGCCACCGTAGGACAGGCGGTTCGTCATATCGGTGACGATGCCGGGTTCGAGGTCGCTGGAGGCCATGGCCATCATGCAGAAATGCGTCGATGACGAGTATACGCGGGGCGTCGCGGCGGACGGTCGCCGCGGCGTCGCGTTTCGTCGATGCCGGCCGCGTTTCGTCGCTGTCGAACCGGGCTGCGCCGGATGGCTTTGCTACCATGCCGTGCCCATGCACATCCGCACCCACCTTTTGCTTCCCGTCATTGCCGCAACGATGCTGGTCGCCGGTTGCGGCAGCGACGTCGCGCGCAAGCGCAGCATCATCCTCGCCGAATGCCGGCTGCAGAATCTCGCCACCGCGGCGCAATGCGGCGAACTCGACGTTCCGGAAAACCGCGCCGAGCCCGCAGGCCGCAAGGTCAAGGTATTTGTGGCACTGCTGCCGGCGAACACGCTGTCCCCCAAGGACGATCCGCTGGTGATTCTCGCCGGCGGTCCCGGACAGGCTGCGTCGTCGCTTGCGCCGTTTGCCGCGCGCCTCACCGACATCCGGCGCACGCGCGACATCGTATTGATCGACCAGCGCGGCACCGGGCGTTCGTCACCGCTCACCTGTGACGCCTTCAAGCCGCGCGACGACGAGGCCTTCGATACCGATCCGGTGCCGCGCGCCCGGACGTGCGCGGCGCAACTACAGGCGCAAGGCGTGGATGCCGGGCAATATACGACCTCGGCCTGGATCGCCGACCTCGAGGCGATGCGCGTGGCGCTCGGCTACGAGCGCTGGAACCTGTGGGGCGGCAGCTACGGCACCCGTGTGGCGCAGGAATACGTTCGCCGGCATGCGTCGCGCGTGCGGACCCTGACGCTCGATGGGGTCGCCCCGCCGTCGTTGATCATCACGCTCGATGTCTGGCGCACCCGTGACGCGGCGCTCGCTTCCATTTTGAATGCCTGCGCGGCGACGAAAGCCTGTCGCGACGCGCTGCCCGATCCGAAGGCGCTGCTGTCGCGCGTGGCCGCCGATCTCGGACCGTCCGGACGTGACGTCACCTTCGTCGAGCCACGCACCGGCAAGCAGGAACGGATGCGCGTCACCTTCGATGCCGTGCTGTCGGCGCTGCAGCCGCTGACCTATCTGCCTGAAATGGCGACATTGCTGCCCGAGCTGCTGGGCCTGGCCGCCGGCGGCGACTACTCGCCGTTGCTCGCCGCCAACGTCGCACTGACCGGCGGCATGAATGAAGCGATGAACGCCGCGCTGCATTTCTCGGTGACCTGCGCCGAGGACGTACCGCGCATCAAGGACGGCGACGTGGCCCAGGCGCTGAAGGACCTGCCCGGTCGCGAACTCGCGCAACGGCTGATCGCCGTGTGCGGCATCTGGCCGCGCGGCATCGCGCCCGCCGAGCTTTTGTTGCCGCTGCAAAGCGACGTGCCCGCCTTGCTGGTGTCCGGGGGCATGGACCCGGTGACGCCACCCGCGTACGGCGACACGGTGGCCAAGGGACTCTCCATCAGCCGGCATGTCGTGGCGCCCGGCTACGGTCATATCGTCACGCCGCATGCGTGCGGCCCCCGGATGCTCGCCGCGTTCGTCGAATCGGCCGATCCCGCCAAGCTGCCGGCGGCGTGCGTGACCTATTTCGAAAAGAGCGTGCCGCCCCCCGTGTGGTCCAACCGCCTGGAGCCGCGACCATGATCCGCGTCGACGGCTTCCGCAAATCATTCGGCAAGAAAGGCGATGTGCAGGCGGTGCGCGAGGTCTCGCTGCTCGCGCCCGACGGCGCCATCACGGGCCTGCTCGGCCCCAACGGCGCGGGCAAGACCACGCTGCTGCGCATGCTGGCCACGCTGATCCTGCCGGATGCGGGCACCGCGTCCATCGACGGCCTCGACGTGGTTCGCGACCGCTATGCGGTGCGCGAAAACATCGGCGTGCTGTCAGACGCGCGCGGCCTGTATCCCCGACTGACCGCGCGCGAGAATATCCGCTATTACGGCGCGCTGCATGGACTTGGCGGGGCGGCGCTTGAAGCACGCATCGACCAGTTGACCGGTACGCTCGGACTCACCGGCATCGCCGACCGGCGCGCGCAGGGCTTCTCGCAGGGCGAAAAGATGAAGGTCGCGATTGCCCGTGCGCTGGTGCACGATCCCCGCACGATCCTGCTGGATGAGCCCACCAACGGCCTCGACATCATGAGCGTGCGCGCGCTGCGCGAGCAACTGCGTGCCCTGCGTACCGCGGGCAAGTGCATCCTGTTCTCGTCGCACGTGATGCAGGAAGTGGCCGCGCTGTGCGACCGGATCGTGATCCTGGGCCAGGGCCGCGTGGTGGCCACCGGCACCGCGGCGGAACTGATTGCACAAAGCGGCGCCGGCACACTCGAGGATGCGTTCGTGGCGCTGCTGGGTACTGGCGAAGGACTGGCCGCATGATGCGACCGCTTGCCCGCATCCTCGCGGTGGCCCGCAAGGAAATCCTGGACACGTTCCGAGATCGCCGCACGATGCTCGTCACGCTGCTGTCGGCTGCCCTGGCCGGGCCGATCTTCATCGTGCTGATCTTCAACATGATCGCCGGGCAGGCCGACCGCGCCCGCGATTTGAAGCTGCCGGCACTGGGGCTCGAGCAGGCGCCCGCGCTGGTCGCGTTCCTCGAACGCCAGCAGGTGGAATTGAAGCCCGCACCCGCCGACTACGAGGCGCGGCTGAAAGCAGGCGAACTCGATGTCGTGCTGCTTGTCGACAAGAAATTTGCAGCCGATATCGCGGAGGGCAAGGCGGGCACCGTGCAGCTGGTGGCGGATCGATCGCGCGATCGCGCGCAGGCCGCCATCCGGCAGGCGGAAAACCTGCTGCGTGCGTACAACCGGCAATGGGGCTCGCAGCGGCTGCTGTTGCGGGGCGTTGCGCCCACCGTGGGCAATCCGCTCAACATCGAGGACGTCGACCTCGCCACGCCGCAGCAATCCGGCTCCATCATCCTGTTTCTCGTGGCGTACTACGCGCTGTTTGCGTCCGTGATGGGCGGCATGGCGGTGGCACTGGACAGCACGGCCGGCGAGCGCGAGCGACAATCGCTGGAGCC
>JANMCS010000066.1:0-1352 GCA_031361405.1 Betaproteobacteria bacterium | reverse complement strand
GGTATTTGCCGGAAGCGCCGAGCTGCAGCGGCGAGTGGTCGTCGAACAGGTCGGCGCTCTCGCCGATCTTGCGCAGCGCATCGCCTTCGCGCACGACGGTGCTCTTGCAGAAGCTGCAGACGGCGAATGCCGACGCCGACGAGCGGAATTCGACCGGCGCGCCGCAGTTCGGGCAGGCCGCGCGGTAGGCGCGCTGCGGTGACGGTTCGGTGGCCAAGGAAGCGAAATGCTAGACGAGCTTCTTCAGCAACTCCGCCTTCTTCGCATCGAACTCTTCAGGCGTGACGATGCCCTTGGCCTTCAGGTCGGCGAGCTTCTCCAGCGTCGCCATCACCTCGTCGGGCTTCATGCCGACAGGCGCCGGGTCAACGGCCGGCGCCGGCCCGCCCTGCAAGCCCTTGGACAATTGCTGCGCCATCACCTGGCCGAGCGCCACGCCCGCGCCCAGGCCCATCGCATCGCCCACCACACCGCCACCGCCGCCTGCGCCGGCCGCGCCCTCGGCGAACTTGGGGATGGCCTGCGCGGTCTGGTACTGCATGAACTTGCCCATGTCGTTGCCGATCATGCCCATGCCGATCTTCTGGTCGAGGATCTTCTGCAGATCGTCCGGCAGGCTCACGTTCTGCACGGTCACGCCCTCGACAGCGAGGCCGATGCGATCGAACTCCGGCTTCACCGCGTCCAGCAGCAACCTGGCGAACTCCACCTGGTTGGCCGCCAGATCGAGGAACGGCGTGCCGCTGGCCGCCACCGCATCGCTGATGTGCTGCAGCATCAGGCCGCGCAACTGGCCGCTCAGGTCTTCCACCGTGTAGGTATCGCGGGTGCCCGAGATTTCGGTGTGAAAGAGCTTGGGATCGGCGATGCGATACGAGTAGTTGCCAAAGGCGCGCAGCCGCACCGCGCCGAAATCCTTGTCGCGGATCGTCTCCGGCTGGGTGGTGCCCCAGCGCTGGTCGATCTGGCGGCGCACGCTGAAGAAGTACACGTCGCTCTTGAACGGGCTCTCGAACAGCTTGTCCCAGTTTTTCAGGTAGGTGAGGATCGGCAGTGTCTGCGTGCTGAGCTTGTACATGCCGGGGCCGAACACATCGGCCACCTTGCCTTCGTTGACAAACACCGCCATCTGGCTTTCGCGCACGGTGAGCGAGCCGCCGTACTGGATTTCGTTGTCGGCCACGGGAAACCGCCAGGCGAGCACGCCATCGGTGCTCTCCGTCCATTCCAGGATGTCGATGAACTGCTTCTTGATGAAATCCATCAGTGCCATGCCGGGCTCCCAAATAGCGGTGCGGGGATCATAGGCGTGCGAACCCCCACGTGCCAAACCCGAAAGTGGCTTGTGCGCG
>JANMCS010000054.1:0-6837 GCA_031361405.1 Betaproteobacteria bacterium | reverse complement strand
TTCGGGCACGTGGGCGTGGTCAGGACGGGCGCGCTGAACGAAGGCGACATGGTGGCGGCGCGCGTGGACCAGGATGCGCGCGGGCGCACGATGCGCAATCACTCGGCCACGCATCTGATGCACAAGGCGTTGCGTGAAGTGCTGGGCACGCACGTGCAGCAGAAGGGCTCGCTGGTCGACGGTGACAAGACGCGCTTCGACTTCGCGCACAATGCGCCGGTCACGGACGACGAGGTGCAGCGCATCGAGCGGATCGTCAATGACGAAATCCTGGCCAACGCGGCAACGCAGGCGCGCGTGATGGGCATCGAGGATGCGCAGAAGACCGGCGCGATGATGCTGTTCGGCGAGAAATATGGCGACGAGGTGCGGGTGCTGGACATCGGCACGTCGCGCGAACTGTGCGGCGGCACGCACGTCGCGCGCACCGGCGACATCGGCTTCTTCAAGGTCACCGGCGAGAGTGGCGTGGCGGCGGGCATCCGGCGCATTGAAGCCACCACCGGGCGCGGCGCGTTGGCGGTGGTGCAGGCGCACGAGGCCACGCTCAACGCGGCCGCGGCGGCGCTGAAGGCGCCCGTGGCCGAACTCGAATTGCGCATCGCGCAGCTGATGGAAGCGGTGCGGGCGGCGGAAAAGGAAGTGGCCAAGCTCAAATCCAAGGCCGCGGCCAGCGCGGGGGACGATCTCGCCGGTGGCGCCATCGACGTCAAGGGTGCCATGGTGCTGGCGGTGGCGCTCGAGGGCGCCGACGTCAAGGCGCTGCGCGAAACGATGGACAAGCTGAAGGACAAGTTGAAGAGCGCGGCCATCGTGCTGGGCAGCGTCGCCGACGGCAGGGTCACGCTGATCGCCGGTGTGACGGCCGACCTGATGGGCAAGGTGAAGGCGGGTGAACTCGTCAACCACGTCGCGCAGCAGGTGGGTGGCAAGGGTGGCGGGCGGCCGGACATGGCGCAGGCCGGCGGCACCGATCCGGCCGGATTGCCGGCGGCGCTCAACTCCGTGGCGGCCTTCGTCGAACAGCGACTGTGATCACGACCCCTTCGCTGCAGTTTGCCAGCGATAACAGTGCCGGCATCTGCCCGGAGGCGTTGGCGGCCATCGTCGAGGCCAATCGCGGCCATGCGCACAGCTATGGCGACGACGACTGGACGCGCGCCGCCGTGGCGTCGATCCAGCGGGTGTTCGACACGGACTGCGATGTCTACTTCGTGTTCAATGGCACCGCGGCCAATGCGCTGGCGCTGGCGGCGATCTGCCGCAGCACGGACGCAATCGTTTGCCATGCGCGTGCGCACGTCAACGTCGACGAATGCGGCGCGCCGGAATTTTTCAGCGGCGGCGCCAAGCTGCTGACCGCCGATACACCGCACGCCAAGCTCACCGTGGAGGCGATTGCGAGCGTGGCGATCAATCCCCATGACCAACATTCGTCACGACCGCGCGCGTTGTCGCTGACGCAGTCGACCGAATTGGGTACGCTCTACATGGCGGACGAGTTGCGCGCCTTGTGCGACGACGCGCACGAACGGCGCATGAAGGTCCACATGGATGGCGCGCGCTTTGCCAATGCCGTGGCCTCGCTCGGTTGCGCGCCGGCCGACATCACGTGGCGGGCTGGCGTGGATGTACTGAGCCTGGGTGGCGCCAAGAACGGCCTGCCGTTGGGCGAAGCGCTGGTGTTCTTCGATCGCACGCTGGCCGACGAGTTCGCGCGGCGCCGCAAGCAGGGCGGCCAGCTCGCTTCGAAGATGCGCTTTCTTGCGGCCCCCTGGAGCGCCGTGCTCGACGATGGCGCGTGGCTGCGGCATGCGACGCATGCCAATGCGATGGCGCAGAAGCTGGCCGCAGCATTGACGCAGGTACCCGGCGCGCAGTTGCTGGCGCCGGTGGAAGCCAACGGCGTGTTCATCGATTTACCGCGTGCGGTGATCGACGCGCTATGGACCCGGGGCTGGAAATTCTATGTGTTCGTTGGCGACACCGGCGCGCGGTTCATGTGTGCGTGGGATACGCCGGCGACACTCGTCGATACGCTGGTCGCGGAGGTGCGTGAATTGACGTCGCGCACCGCCGCTTGATGCCAACCATGCCATTGCGTCCGGAAGTCACGCTTGACTCACTTAACCATCGCGGTGTGGGCCGCCTGCCCGGCCTGATGGGATTTCGCGTCACCGCGATCGAGGAGGGTCTGCTCACTGCGGAACTCGACGTCCGGCGCGATTTGCTGGCCGCCAATGGCTTCCTGCATGCGGCCACCGTGGTGGCGCTGGCCGACACCGGTTGCGGCTTCGGATGCCTCGCGCACCTGCCGGCGGGCGCAGAAAATTTCACCACCATCGAGCTGAAGGCCAATTTCTTCAGCACCGCACGCGAAGGCACCATTCTGGTTGCGGCACGTCCCGTGCATCTCGGCAACAGCACGCAGGTGTGGGACGCGGAAGTCACGCGCAAGGTCGACGGCAAGTCGATCGCGCTGTTTCGCTGTACGCAGATGGTGCTGTGGCCCAGGAAATAAATCCGGCCGTCGCAAGCCGCCGCCGACTTCGTGACGGATACGTGGGGCCGCGGCACTGGCTGGCCGCGCGTCACCAACGTCCATCGCCGCGTTGGCCCGTCGACTAGGCCAAGCGATCAATCGCGGCAGGCACCATCGCCGCGGTACTTTCCACGCTACGTTGGAAACGAACATCCTCTCGTAGCCGCCAGGGAAAGCCAAACCGCTCGTGCGTACGCCGCTAGCCGGGGTCCTGACGGGCTTTGCATTGGGCGTCGTGGCGCTGCAATGCGTAACCGCGCTGCCGCCGTGGCCCGGTGGATGGCTCATACTGCCGATGCTTGGCGCAGTTCTACTTGCGTGGATGGACCGGGCCTATCCCATTCCGGCAACTGCGCGTTGGTTGTGCGCGTTCGCGTTGGCCATTGGCGCGGGCGTTGGCTACGCCGGCTGGCGCGCGGAGTTGCGGTTGGCCGATGCGCTGCCCACGGCGTGGGAAGGCCGCGACATCCGGCTGACCGGCATCGTCGACGAATTGCCCACCCCCACGGTCAATGGCGTGCGCTTCGCGTTTGCGGTCGAATCGGTGGCCACCAACGAAGCGGTGGTGCCGCGCCGGTTGTCACTTGCCTGGACCAGCGGCTGGGCCGGTCGCGTGGCCGTCGACACGCCGCTGCCGGTCGTGCACGCGGGCGAGCGTTGGCAACTCACCGTGCGATTGAAACGTCCGCATGGCAACGTCAATCCCGGTGGCTTCGACCTCGAGGCGTGGCTGCTGCAACAGAATCTTCGCGCCACCGGGTCCGTGCTTGATGTCACGACCAATCAGCGCGTGGACGCATTCGCCGGCCGCGTCCGCGATCACCTGCAACGCACGCGCGAGCGCATCCGTGCGCGCATTCTCGCGGCGCTGCCCGAGGCGCCGTATGCCGGCATCGTCGTTGCACTGGCGATCGGCGACCAACGCGCGATTCCGGACGCGCAGTGGACGGTGCTGAACCGCACCGGCATCGGCCACCTCGTGTCCATCTCCGGTTTGCACGTCACGGTGTTTGCAACGTTCATCGGCTCCATGGCGTTCGCGTTGGCGCGGCGCAGTGCGTGGCTCACGTCGCGGCTCCCCGCGCGACAGCCGGCCGCGATGGCAGGGCTGCTGGCGGCGGCGGGATACGTGGCGCTGGCCGGGGCGGAGGTGCCCGCGCTGCGCACACTGGCCATGCTCGCGGTGGCTGCGACCGGCATCTTCATCGGGCGCGCGGGCACCGCCGCGCTGGTGTGGTCATGGGCGCTGGTGGCGGTGCTGCTGTGGGATCCATGGTCGTCGCTGACGCCGGGCTTCTGGCTGTCGTTCGGCGCCGTGGGCATGTTGCTGTATGCCGCCGCTGGGCGGTTGCGACAATCCACAGCACCGTCGCGCGCTGCCCGGATGCTGGACACACTGCGCGAAGGCGCGCACGCGCAATGGGTGGTCACGCTGGGCCTGACGCCGCTGACGCTGATGTTGTTCGCGCAGATGTCGCTGATCGCGCCCGTGGCCAACGCCGTGGCCATCCCGGTGGTCACGATTGCTGTGGTGCCGCTGGCGTTATTGGGCATCTTCATTCCGATCGACTTGTTGTTCGTTGCTGCGCACGCGGTTCTTGCGCCGTTGCTGCACGGCATGGAATGGCTGGCGCAATTGCCCGACGCTGCATGGCAACAACATGCGCCGCCCACGTGGGCCGTCGCAGCCGGGTTGGTGGGTATCGCGTTGCTGCTGGCGCCGCGCGGCGTGCCGGGCCGCGCCTGGGGATGGGTGTGGCTGTTGCCGGTGTTCCTGGCGCGGCCGCCATTGCTGCCGGAGGGCGCGTTCCGGATGACCGTGCTGGATGTGGGGCAGGGGCTGGCTGCGGTAATCGAGACGCGCCGCTACACGCTGGTCTATGACGCCGGACCGCGTTTCACCGAAACGGCGGATGCCGGCAATCGCATCGTCGCGCCGTTCCTGCGCACGGCGGGCTTGCCGCGTATCGATGGCCTGATGATCAGCCATCAGGATCTCGATCATTCCGGCGGCGCCCGCTCCCTGGTGCAGGGCGTGCCGGTCGGGTGGTTCGCATCGTCGCTGTTTGCCGAACACGACTTGATCACGGCGTTGGACGATCGCGTTCCGGCCATCGGCTGCTACGCGGGGCAGCACTGGACGTGGGATGCGGTGCGCTTCACCGTGTTGCACCCCACCGCTGCCGAGTACGCTGATGCCAAGGCGAAAACCAACGACCGTTCGTGCGTGCTGCGCGTCGATTCGGCCCATGGCAGCGCGCTGCTCACTGGCGACATCGAGGCCATCACCGAGCTGCGCCTCGTCGGGCGCGCAGCGGCCGAGCTGCGCGCAGAGGTTCTGCTGGTCCCGCATCACGGCTCGCGCACGTCGTCCATTCCGGCGTTTGTCCGTGCCGTGGCGCCCGCGTATGCCGTGATCACGAATGGCTACCGCAACCGCTTTGGCCATCCACGAGCCGAGATCGTAGCGCGGTATCGCGCGGTGGACGCGCAGGTCCTGCGCACCGACCTCGATGGCGCCATCGTGTTCACCTTCGCGGCAGGCGTTCCGGTGGCACCGGTGGCCTCGCGGCGGAAGGCGATCCGGTATTGGCATGACCGCCCGGATGCGCGGGCGACGCCGCTGGATTGACGGCGTGCGGCATCACGCGGAACGCCCGCGCGAGACTGCTACACTTTCGTCGATGGACACAACCTTCCTTCGCGCTGCGTCCATCGGGCGTCGATACTTCGCTGCGCTGCTGCTGTGCGGTGTCACGGCCACGTCCGCATGGGCGCAGGACAAGAACAGTGCCGGCGCGTTACCCGAGCTGAAGCTGTCGGTGGCGCAGTCGCCTGCGTTTCCGCTGGGCCGGGCCGCCGAGCGCTGGGCGGCGCTGGTCAACGAGACGGCGGCGCGCGCGTTCAACGTGAAGCTCTATCCCGGCGTGACGTTGGCGGGTCGCGATCAGGCACGGGAATTCGGCGCGCTCAAGGAGGGGCTGGCGGACATGGCAGTGGGGTCTGCGCTGGCGTGGTCGGCGCAGTTTCCATCCGCCGGTGCCTATGCGTTGCCGTGGCTCGCGCCCGAGACGTCGCAGCAGGAGGCACTGGCAGGCAATGCCGCGCTGCTCGACCTCGTGGCCAAGCGCGCCGCATTCGCGGACGTGATCGTGCTGGCGGTGGCGCCGGCCGGCGGCCGCGTGTTGGCGACGTCGAAGAATTCAATGCGTACGCCCGCCGACGTCGCAGGTTTGCGCGTTCGCGTGCCGAGCGTACCGCTGGCCATCGACACCTATGCCGCGTTGTCCGCGCAGCCGCAGACACTCGATTTCGCGGCGGCGCAGTCCGCGTTCATGGCAGGCACGCTCGATGGGCAGGACGCGCTGCCCACGGCACTGGTGGCGCAGCGCATCACCGCGGTGGGACAGCGCACGGTCACGCGCTGGGGCGCGTTTGCCGACGCGATGATCTTTGCGGTGCGGCGCCCGGTGTGGGACGGCTGGACGCAAGCGCAGCGCCACGACGTGCGCGCCGCAGCACTGCTCGCGGCCCGCGA
Source organism: Betaproteobacteria bacterium (assembly GCA_031361405.1). Lineage (GTDB taxonomy): Bacteria > Pseudomonadota > Gammaproteobacteria > Burkholderiales > Casimicrobiaceae > VBCG01. The sequence continues at coordinate 757 of JANMCS010000054.1, read as the reverse complement.
AGCGCAGGCCGTGGGGCGCGAGGACACCGCGCTGGCTGAATTGGTGAAGCAGGGCGTGACCGTGGTCACGCTGTCGGCCGTGCAGCGCGCCGCGTTTCGCGCTGCCGTGCAAAACGTGTGGGTCAAGTGGACGCCCGCCATCGGACCCGAACTCGTAACCGCGGCCGAAGCCGCCGTGGCGTCTGCCGTCGCTTTGCCCGCGGCCCCAACGCCGGTGGCGTTGACGCCATCGCCATCGCCATCGCCATCGACATCGACATCGACATCGCCTTCACCATCGCCGGCAGCGACGACAACGGCGGTCGTTCCGGCCACCACCGCCCGCCCCGCGCCATGAGCCGCGATGACCCCATTCTCATTGCCGGCGGCGGCATCGGTGGGTTGGCCGCGGCGCTGGCGCTGGCGCGCAAGGGTCGCCCCAGTCATGTGCTCGAGCAGGCCGAGGATTTCGGCGAGGTCGGTGCGGGTATTCAGTTGGGCCCCAATGTGTTCCGGATGTTCGAGGTGCTGGGCCTCACGCAGGCAGTCAGCGAACTGGCCTTTTTCCCGCAATACCTGTCGATGCGCGATGGCCGCACCGGCGCGGAGATCACGCGGATGCCGGTGGGCAGCACGGCATTTCGCGAGCGCTATCAATATCCGTATGCAGTGATCTACCGGCGGGACCTGCTCGACGTTCTGGTGGCCGCATGCCGGCAGTCGCCGCTGATCACGCTGACCACCCACTGCAAAATCATCGGCGGCGAGCAGGAAGGCG
>JANMCS010000037.1:0-8017 GCA_031361405.1 Betaproteobacteria bacterium | reverse complement strand
GCGGCGCCAGCCTATTCCGTCCCCTACGCGGTAGGCGCGGAGTCCGCCTCGCTGGTTGGCCGGCAAATTGACCCCGCGAGGCTGATGCCCCGCCTACCGCTTCATCTACAGTGCGACCGGCCGCCTACGTCCCTTGCGTGGCGTATGTCGCGGCCAGCACGTCCGGCGCCGCCGCAGCCGCCGAGGGCTCGAGCATCGTGATCCGCCATAGCGTGCGCGCGTCGTTGGGATCGATCAGCGTGGCCGAGTGCAGCAGTGCCGCGTTGTCCCATACCACGATGTCACCCACGCCGTACTTGAAGCGCAGCACGTACTTCGGCTGCGTGGCGTGCGCGGCCAGTTCGTTCAGCAGGTCGCGCGCTTCGTCGTCGGGCATGCCCACGATGCCGAACGAACTGCCCGAAATCGAATAGAGGCACTTCCTGCCGGTGACCGGATGCGGCCTTGCGATCTTGTGGGTGATCACCGGCATCTTGGCCTTCTGCTCAGGCGTGAGCACCGAGGCCACCGTGCGGCTCTGCTCGTTCTGGTCGTTGCGATTGCCATAGTGATGGATGCCATACAGCGGCTCGATGCGTGTCTTCATCGCTTCGGGCAGATCGTCGTAGGCCTGCTGCTGGTCGGCGAACAGCGTGTCGCCACCCACCTTGGGCACGGCGCGCGAGTACAGCGTCGTGGCGCGTGCCGGCACCTGCAGATAGGAATAATCGGTATGGAAGTACGATCCCGCGTCCTGCAGGCCCGTGGGCTGGCCGTCGTTCTTCACATTGGACAGGATGAGGATGTTCGAGTCCTCGGGATGATGAAACTGGTCGATCACATGCGGCTGTGGCGGCCCGAAGCGGCGCGCGAAGGCAATGAACTGCGCGGCCGAAATATCCTGTGCGCGCAAGCCCAGCACGTGATTTGCGTAGAACGCCGACTCCAGGCTCCTGAAGTCGGCATCCGGCAGCGGTTGCGAGAGGTCGACATCGGGCGCTTCGACGCCGAAGGGACCGGGCAGCGGATTGAATTGCATCGCGGGAGCCTCCTAGAGCAGGAAATCCGGGCGGATGAGGCGTGGCAGGAACAGCGGGATTTCGGGCCAGATGATGAGGGCAAACAGCACCAGCAACATCGGCACCAGCATGATCATCGTGTCTTTCAGCGCGTAACTCAGGCGCACCTTCGCTATCGCACACGAGATCATCAGGCACATCCCGTACGGCGGCGTGACCAGACCGAAGGCCAGCGCGACAATGCTGATGATCCCGAACGACACCGGATGCATCCCGACCGATTGCGACAGCGGCAGCAGCGTCGTGCCCACAATGATGATCGCGGGGATCGCGTCAAGGAAGCAGCCGACCACCAGGAACACGAATACGATGAAGAAGCCGACGCCGATCGGGCCGAGGCCCCATGCGGTCACGTTGGCCAGCAGTGCCTTCGGAATCTGGTAGTAGGCCAGCAGCCAGCCGAAGATGGATGCCGTGCCGACGCAGAACAGCGCGATGGCAGACAGGCGTCCCGTTTCCAGCAACGCGTGCCAGAGTTCCTTGCGTCCCATCTGCCGGTACACCACCAGCGACAGCGTGGCCGCATAGATCACCGCGGCCGCGGCCGACTCCGTGGACGTGAACCAGCCGAGCAGAATGCCGCCGACGATGATGAATGGCGTCATCAGCGCCGGAATGGCGACCAGCGCCGCGTTGATGAACTCCTTGAACGTCGCGCGCGGATACGTCGGATAGTTGCGGCGAACGGCATAGACGTGCACCGTGGCCATCTGCGCCAGCCCGATCAGCAGTCCCGGGACCACGCCGGCGAGATAGAGCGCTCCGATCGACACCTGCAAGACGCCGCCCCACACCACCATCAGGATCGACGGCGGGATGATCACCGCCAGCACGGCAGAGACTGCGGTGATCGCGATCGAGAACGACAGGTCGTAGCCTTCCTTGACCTGCGCTTCGATGAAGATCTTGCCCTGACTCGCGGCGTCCGCCGTTGACGAGCCCGAAATGCCGGCAAAGAATACCGACAGCAACACGTTGATCTGTGCCAGCGCGCCGGGAAAGTTGCCCACCATCGTCCGTGACAGGTGGATAAGGCGGTCAGTGATGCCGCCGACGTTCATCAGGTTGGCGGTCAGGAGAAAAAACGGCACCGCCAGCAGGATGAACGAGTTGTACGCCTTGAACGTGGTGTTGAAGATCACCATCGGCGACAGCCGCGGCTCGATGATCAGCACCGGCAGGCAGGCAAGTCCCAGCGCGAACGCCACGGGAACGCGCAGGACCAGCAGCAGGAAAAATCCGCCGAACAGCCACAGCGCTGCCACGCCTGGCGCCAACGTCGCGGACATCATACGACGCTCCCGACGCCCAGTTCGCGCTCTTTGGGCTCGTCGCCCGGTCCGGGACCGAAGCGCAGGAAGTGAATGTCCTTCAGGATGCGCTCGCCGCCGAACAGCAGCCACGTGAATCCCGTGAGCGGCCATGCGATGAAAATGTAGTTCATCGGCATGTCGGCCAACTCCGAATTCTGGTTCCAGCCGAACTGCACGAACTTGATGCCATACCAGACGAATACCAGCGCGAACACCAGGATGAAAATGGTGGAAATAATGCGAAAAACAGCGTTGGTCCGGGGCTTTTGTTCCGGCCAGATGTCGACGTCGAAGTGCGTGCCGTCGCGCACGCCGATCATGGCGCCCAGCATCACCATCCAGATGAACAGGAAGCGCGCCATCTCCTCGGTCCAGATCCAGGCCGGGATCAAGGCGGTGAAGCGCGAGATCATCTGCAGCGTAACGGGAACGATCAGCAAGCCAACCGAAATGCCCAGCAGCACCGTGAGCAAGTTGTAGTAACCATCGATGATTCTGCGCATGCATTTCCCCAATCAAGCTGCCGCATCGCGACAAAAAAAGTCCGGCGGAAGCGTGAGCTCCGCCGGACCTTGGTACTGCAACTACATTGCGTTGATCTTGTTGTAGATGTCCGTCGCGCCGATTTCCTTGGCGTATTCGACCATCACCGGATCGGCCAGTTTTTTCATCGCGGCGCGATCGGCAAACGGAATCTGCTTCAGGCGGCCGGCTTTCTCGAGCGCGACGAGCTTGGCTTGATCTTCGCCCGACTCGATTTGCCGGCCGTACGTGCCGGCTTCCTTGCCGGCCTTGATGACTGCTGCCTGCAGGTCGGGTGGCAGCTTCTTGAACGTCTTGCCGGAGAACGCAATGGGACGGATCGTGATGGCGTGCTGCGTGATATTGAGGTTGGGGCCGACCTCGTAGAACTTCATTGCCTCAACACCGGCAGCTTCGTTCTCGCCGGCGGCGATCACGCCGTTCTGGATGGCGTTGTAGATCTCGTCATAGGCGATCACCGTGGGCGACATGCCGACGGCCGCGAACGTTTTGCTCCAGATGGGCGCGCCCTGCACGCGAACCTTGAGACCCTTCATCTCCGCCAGGTTGCGGATCGGCTTGTTGGCGAAGATGTTGCGCGTGCCACCGCCGGCGAAGCCGATGAGCATGACGTCGCCCTTGGCTGCCACTTCGTCAGCGATCGGCTTCAGCGTGTCGGCGTCGATCACCTTGTTCCAGTGGTCGATGTCGCGGAACAGGAACGGCGCATCGATGAATGGCGCGGCCTTCGAGAACGTCGACATGTGCGCCGGGGAAACGATCGCGTAGTCGACCGAGATGCCCTGGTTCATGAACGCGAAGTAATCTTTTTCAAGGCCGAGTTCGCTGTTCTTGTGCAACACGAAATTGACGGGCTTGCCGTAGTACTTGACGACCAGTTCCTGAAATTTTTCCAGCGACCGGTTGAAGGCATGGCCGTCATTGAATTGCACGGCGCCGTGCAGCGTGATGGGTGCCTGCGCGAACGCGGTGGCGGATGCCGCCAGTCCGAGCACGGTCAGGCCGCGCAGCAGCGCGCGAATGGAAAATCGCATGTCATTCCTCCTCGGATTGGTGGGGCCACCGGTTGGCGCATGATTGCGTTCGGACTGGTTCCGGTTTCGCGGCGCTCTGGTCAAGTGGTCGGACCAATTGTTCCGCGTGGGAGGCGTGCTGTCAACGCAAAAAACGTTGTGCGTTGCAACATTCGTACGGGCCTGGGGGCGGTTCCGGGGCGCGCCCCGCCCGCGGAGCACAAGTGTGGATTCTCCGTCGCGCATGCATCGCGGGGCTCCATCCAGGCCCGCGGGTTGAGGCTGGCCGGCACCTTCAACCCGCATGCTCGTGCCGGTGGACGCCGCGCAGTCAGTGCTTGTGCGCGTCGGCGGCGGCCGTCAGGGCGCGTACCGATGCCTTCACTTCCTGCGTCGTCTTCCTGCCGTCCTTGCCGACGAACGTCAGCGTGACCGGCACCGTTTGCCCCACCACGAGCGGTTGGATGATATCCATCATCATCATGTGGTAGCTGCCCGGCTTCAATTCCACGGGCTTGCCTGCGGGCAGCACCACCTTGTCGACCGCGTGCATCTTCATCACGCCGCCATCCATCGTCATTTCGTGAATTTCCACGACCTTGGCCGCGGGAGATGAGGCCGCCACCAGCGTCGCATCGGTGGCGCTGGTGATCTTCATGAAGGCGCCCGTGACCTTCTGCCCCGGGACGGTTCCGCGCACCCAGGCATCGGTGACGGTGACCTGCGCCAATGCCGGCGCGGCAACGAGGGCCAGCAACAGGCCCAGCAGTGAAATCTTGGACGTCATGTCAATCCTTGTCGGTCAGCATCGCGAAGAGCGCCTTCGGTGCGGTGAATCGTTGTCGCACCGGCCGTCATTTTACGCGTTGTGGCGCTCGTCGGCGTCCAAGGACTCCGGTTCCGGTCGCGTGGGATAATTCGGACATGTCAATGGCACTTTCCCATTCCGGTACAACCGTCCCTGCGGGCAGGTCGTCGGCGGCGGCGACGCGGGGCACGCGTGCGGTCGCCCTCTGGCTCTTCGCCTGCTGCGCGCTGGTGTTCGCGATGGTGGTCGTGGGCGGGGTCACGCGGCTTACGCATTCCGGGTTGTCGATCACCGAATGGCAGCCGATCGTGGGCACGGTGCCACCGCTGTCCGCGCAGGATTGGCAGGAGGCGTTCGACAAGTACCGCGCCACGCCGGAGTACCTGCAGGTCAACCAGGGGATGACGCTCGATGAGTTCAAGGGGATCTTCTGGTGGGAATACGCGCACCGCGTACTGGGCCGGGTGATTGGCCTCGCGTTCCTGGTGCCGTTCCTGTGGTTCCTCGTGCGCCGGCGCATTCCCCCGGGGTACGGGGGCCGCCTCGCCGCGATCTTCGTGCTGGGCGGGCTGCAGGGAGCAATGGGTTGGTACATGGTCAAGAGCGGGCTGGTGGACGATCCACGGGTATCGCAGTTTCGCCTGACGGCGCATCTTGGGCTGGCGATCATCATCTTCGCCGCGATGTTCTGGGTGGCACTGTCGCTGCTTGATGCGCGCCGCACGGCGAGCGCGGAGGCCGCGCTGCGTCCCGTGCGGCGTTGGGCGCTCGGCCTCGTCGCGCTCGTGTTCCTGCAGATCCTGTCCGGCGGTTTCGTCGCGGGCATCCGCGCGGGATTTGCCTACAACACGTTTCCGCTGATGAACGGCCAGGTGATCCCGCCCGAGATCATGATGCTCGGGCCGTGGTGGCGCAATTTTTTCTACAACATGGCCACTGTGCAGTTCGATCATCGCCTGCTGGCGTGGCTGCTCGCGTTCGCCGTGCCGGTGCTGTGGTGGAAAGCGGCGCGGACGGCGGCGGTCGCGCCGCGGGCGCGGTTGGCCTCGCACCTGCTGCTGGCGATGCTCGCGGTGCAGATCGCGCTGGGTATCCTGACGCTGCTCCATGTTGTGCCGCTGCCCTTGGCGGCGGCGCACCAGGCCGGCGCGGTGCTGCTGATGGCGGCATCGCTGAACCTCGCGCATAAATTGCGTTGATGGCGCGAGGCTGAAGCCTCGCCTACAGACGCAGATGAAAGTTGCGATGGATCCGTAGGCGAGGCTTCAGCCTCGCGGACATCGCGCCGCATACATCCAAGGCTTCAAACCAAAACCTCCCAAGTTGCACCATTGGCGGAAATCCCCCATGATGCACGGTTCCACTTTGTTTGCATGGCCAACATGAACGAAACGCGCGCGCTGGACGAGCCACTCAACGATGCCGAGCTCGACGAACTCGAGAATTTTCTTGCGTCGGATGCCGTGCCCGAGGACTGCATGGACCTCGAGATGCTCGACGGTTTTCTCGCGTCCATCGTGAGCGGTCCCGAGCAGATCCAGCCGTCGGAATGGCTGCCGCAGGTGTGGAGCGATGGGGGCCGCAGCGCCACGCCGGCCTATGGCAACAGCGAGCAGGCGCAGACAATCATGGCGCTGATCCTGCGGCACATGGTGGGCATCCAGCGCACGCTGGCCGAGTCCCCCACGCGCTTCAAGCCGCTGCTCTACCTGCCCGAAGAAAAGAAGTCCGACGAGAAGCAGCCCCCGGAAGGTACGGCTTGGTGCGAAGGCTACATGGCCGGCATCAAGCTGCGCGACGAAGCGTGGCAGCTGCTGTACGACGCCGAGGATGCGCGCGACTGGATCTTTCCGATCGAAGCGCTGGCCTTCGGCGACCAGGATCCGGAATTCGCCGAATGGATCGATGACAAGGAAAAGCGTGCCAGCCTGGTGGAGGAATTGGCCGTGGCGTCGGTGCTGATCTACCGGTTCTGGCAGGGCCTGCGCACCGCGCAGACGCGCGGCAGCGGTTCGCGGCGCACGTTGTCCGATTCCGCGCGCAAGTCGCGCGAGCGGCTGCACTGATCCACTTCGCGCGCGCGACCGCGGCAAGCAAGTCGGCGCGTCCAGTTGCGCTGATCGACCTGCCGCCCGCCACGCGCGTCACTGCGTGGCGGTGATCCCGCCGTCGACATAGAGAATCTGCCCGGTCACAAACGCGGTGGCGGCGCCCAGGAAGAACAGCACCGGCCCACTCACGTCGCCCACCTCGGCCACGCGTCCCAGCGGGATACGGTCGATCAGCTTGCGGTAGGTCTCGGGATCGTTCAGCCAGTCGGAGGCCATCCGCGTGCGCACGACGGTGGGCGCCACGCCATTCACGTTGATGCCGTGCCGCGCCAGTTCCACCGCGTGCTGCTTCACCAGCATGACCAGCCCGCCCTTGCTGCTGCAGTACGCGGAGTAGCCGCGATCGCGCATACCGAGCTGCGCCCGCACCGACAGGAGATGCACCTGGCGCCCACCGCGACCCGTGGCGATCTGCACGCGCGCCACTGCCTGCGCAATGAACATCGAGGCCTTGAGATTGACGTCCAGCACGCGGTCGAACGCTTCCTCGGTCACGTCGACCAGCGGCTCGATCTGCTGCGTCCCCGCGCTGTTGACCAGGAAGTCGATGGTGCCGTGGCGCGCCGCGGCCGTGGCGACGGCAAACTGCATCGTCGGGATGTTGCGCACGTCGTAGGCGATGCTCGACGCCTTGCCGCCGGCGGCAATCAGCGCGTCGGCCAGGGCCTGTGCCTGGTCCGCGTCGCGGCCGGCGATGATCACGGCGGCGCCGAGCTGCGCGAGGTCGCGCGCAATGGCCTCGCCGATGCCGCCATAGCCGCCGGTGACCAGCGCGACCTTGCCGGAAAAATCGTCGGGACGAAAACTGGTGGTGGTCATGATGAGGATCGCAAGGAATGGAACAGCGCAGTGTCACACATCGAGCACGCTCTTCTTGCCGAAGAAGCCGCGCGCGCGAAACGTGACCACCGCGATGAACAGCAGGTACATCGACAGCAGCGACCACTCCGACGCATACGCGCCGGTCAGCCCCACCACCATGCCGACCAGCAGCGCGGCCACGACCGCACCCCAGAAACTGCCGACGCCGCCCAGTACGATGATCAGGAACGCAGGTACGACGGCATCCACGCCCACATGCGGACGCATGCCCCAGATCGGCGCCATGATCACCCCGGCGATGCCGGCCAGCGCCACGCCCAGCGCAAAGACGAAGAGCCGCAGCCGCGCC
>JANMCS010000029.1:0-1100 GCA_031361405.1 Betaproteobacteria bacterium | reverse complement strand
CACGCCGGCTTACAGGCGGCGCAAATGCGGGAGCGAGCGGTGGAACTTGCGCGCGGACCGCGCCCCGGCTGCAGGCCCGCTGGCGTCTACATGGCGCGGGACTTGAATTTTGCGGCTTCCCGCCCTATTATTAGCACTCGTAGCGATCGAGTGCTAGCAAGAGCATTCAGCTGCGGGTTACCGGCGAATCACGGACCATCCGGGCGCGTCCCGCGCCATGGCGCCGTTGCAGGGTCGACCAGTAACACGCTGTTTTTAAATCAATTATTCACCAGGAGTGAGTGCTAACATGAAACTGCGTCCCCTACACGATCGCGTGATCGTCAAGCGGCTCGAGGAAGAGCGTAAATCGGCCGGCGGCATCGTCATTCCGGACACCGCAGCCGAAAAGCCGTCGATGGGCGAAGTCATCGCCGTCGGTCCCGGCAAGACGGACGACAACGGCAAGCTGCTGGCGATGGGCGCCAAGGTCGGCGACAAGATCCTCTTCGGCAAGTACTCCGGGCAGGAATTCCGCATGGACGGTACCGATTACCTCCACATGCGCGAAGACGACATCATCGGCATCGTCGGCTAAGGCCGACTCCAGAATCCGCAACAGGAGAAATGAACCATGGCAGCTAAAGACGTCCGCTTCGGCGAAGGCGTGCGCAACAAGATGATGGTCGGCGTGAATGTCCTCGCCAATGCCGTCAAGGTCACGCTTGGCCCCAAGGGCCGCAATGTCGTGCTCGAGCGCAGCTTCGGCGCGCCCACAATCACCAAGGACGGTGTTTCCGTCGCCAAGGAAATCGAACTGAAGGACCGCTTCGAGAACATGGGCGCGCAGATGGTGAAGGAAGTCGCGTCCAAGACCTCCGACGTTGCCGGTGACGGCACGACGACGGCCACGGTGCTGGCGCAGTCGATCTGCAACGAAGGCTTCAAGTACGTTGCCGCCGGCATGAACCCGATGGACCTGAAGCGCGGCATCGACAAGGCGGTCATCGCCATCGTCGAAGAGCTGAAGAAGATCAGCAAGCCGTGCAGCACCAGCAAGGAGATCGCGCAGGTCGGTGCGATCTCGGCCAACGCCGACGAGGCGATCGGCAAGACGATCG
>JANMCS010000578.1:0-18952 GCA_031361405.1 Betaproteobacteria bacterium | reverse complement strand
ACCGCCACGATGCGTTTTCTCACCGTGTCTGCCGCACCGGTCGGCGCGCTGTTCGGCGGCGCACTGGCGACCTGGATCGGCTTGCGGGGCACGCTGCTCGCGGTCGGGGTACTGGGCTTGCTGCTGGCGATTGGTGCGGTGCTGTGGTCGCCGGTGCGGCGACATCGGACGTTGCCCGCGGTGGCGCCGTAGGCAAGGCTTCAGCCGCGCAGGGATCGGTCGTCGAACCCGCGCGGCCGTCGCACCGTAGGCGAGGCTTCAGCCTCGCCGGTAGGCCGTGCGTCTAACCCGCGAGGCTGAAGCCTCGCCTACCGTTTGGCGCAGCACCGCGGTGCGCCACGTCAATGCGCAGGCGCGGGATTGGCACGGTCACACCAGCGCGCGATGGAGCGCAGTTTCGAGACGCGCGAGACCCTCGAGGATTTCGTCGAGTGAAATCACCAGCGACGGTGCGATGCGCATCACGTCGGGCCCGGCCACCAGCAGCATCAGTCCCGCGTCGCCCGCGGCACGCACGACATCCATCGACTTGCCCTGCCACGGCGCGTCGAGTTCGCAGCCGATCCACACGCCTTCGCCGCGGATGTCCGCGAACACGCGCCGCCGCGCATTGATGGCCTTCAGGCCTTCGACGAACAGCGCATGCCGCGCCTTGACGCCATCCAGCACCTCGGTGGTGTTGATCACGTCGAACACTGCGCCGGCCACCGCGCACGCCAGCGGGTTGCCGCCATAGGTGGTGCCATGCACGCCCACCGTGAACGCACTGGCCACTTCGTTGGTGGTGAGCAGCGCCCCGATCGGAAAGCCGCCACCGAGGCCCTTGGCGCTGGTGAGGATGTCGGGGACGACGCCTTTCTGCATGTACGAAAAGAGCGCGCCGGTGCGACCCATGCCGCTCTGGATTTCGTCCAGGATGAGGAGGGCGTGATGCGCGGTGCACAGGCGGCGCGCAGCGTGCAGGAATGCCGGCGTGCCGGGGGTCATGCCGCCTTCGCCCTGCATGGGCTCGAGCAGCACCGCGCAGATCTCGTCGCCGTGCTCGGCAAATTCACGCTCCAGCGCCGCGACGTCGTTGTACGGGATATGGGTGAAGCCCGCCGGATTGGGGCCGAAGCCCGATGCATACTTGGCCTGGCCGCCGGCGGTGACCGTGAACAACGTGCGCCCGTGAAAGCTGTTGACCGTCGAGATGATCCGCACCTTGCGGTCACCGTAGTGATCGTGTGCGTAGCGCCGCGCGAGCTTCAATGCGGCTTCGTTGGCTTCGGCGCCGGAGTTGCAGAAAAACGCGCGGTCGGCAAACGTGTGGTCGACCAGCCGCTTGGCCAGGCGCAGCGCCGGCTCGTTGGTCATCCAGTTGGACACGTGCCAGAGCGTGGATGCCTGTTCCGTCAACGCGCGCACCATTGCCGGATGACAGTGGCCGAGCGCCGTGACCGCCACTCCGCTGGCGAAGTCGATGTACATCCGCCCATCCTGGTCCCACACGCGCGAGCCTTCGCCGCGCACCGGCACGAAGGCCGCAGGTGCGTAGCAGCGCACCATCAGGTCGTCGAACATCGCCCGCGTGACGGGCAGCGTGGCGGCGTTGCTGGGGGCAGCCACCGCGCGCCGCGCGCTGGCGGCGACGATGGCCTGGGCAGACAGATTGTTCATCGGTGGCGTTGTCCTTCAGGCGGCGGGCGCTGTGGCCACCACCTGGATTTCGATCTTGTAGTCGTGGTGGGCAAGCTTGGCTTGGACCGTGGCGCGCGCCGGCGTCTGTCCAGGCACCACCCAGGCTTCCCATGCGGCGTTCAGCGTCGGGAAGTCGGCCATGTCCGGCAGGAAGATCGTGGCGGAAAGCACGCGCGTCTTGTCGCTGCCCACTTCGGCCAGCAGGCGATCGATCGCGGCGAGCACCTGGGCCGTCTGGGTGGCCATGTCGGCATTGGCGTCGTCGGCGACCTGGCCCGCGAGATAGACGATGCGTTCCTGTCCGGGCGTGAAGATGACGGCTTCGGAAAGGCGCTTGCCGACGTGGCGGCGTTCGATGGGCATGGTGTAATCCGGGTTCGCAAATGCAAACCGCCAGTTTAATTCATATGAGCGCACGTCTAGCATTGATGTTGGGGTCCACGGCGATGTTCGTGGCCGTGGCACTGGGCGCGTTCGGGGCGCACGCGCTGAAGGCGCGCCTGGCGCCGGACATGGCCGCCGTGTGGCAGACCGCCGTGCAGTACCACGCGTGGCATGCGCTGGCGCTGCTCGCCGTGGGCATCCTGATGGCGCAGGACCCGACCCGCGCGGGCCTCGCGTGGGCGGCCTGGCTGTTCGCGGCCGGGATCGTGTTGTTTTCCGGCAGTCTCTACGCACTGGCACTGACCGGCGTGCGCGGGCTGGGCGCGATCACCCCGCTGGGTGGATTGGCGTGGCTCGCCGGTTGGGCCGCGCTGGCGTCGGCGGTCTGGAGGACCCCGGGGAATTGAACTGTAGGCGAGGCTTCAGCCTCGCGGGACGGTTGGGCCGGCGGCGACACGAGCGAGGTTGAAACCTCGCCTACAACCGCCTGCAAAGCGCCTGCGCCTACTCCACCTTCGCGCCCGACTCCTTCACCACCTTCAGCCACTTGATGGTCTCGGCGGCGATGTACTGGGCGAACGCATCGGGCGCGGAGCCAACGGCGTTCGCGCCTTGCGCAGTGAGCTTGTCGCGGGCCTCGGGCGTGGCCAGCCATTTCGCCACCTCGGCATTGAGCTTGGCGATGATTTCCTTCGGCGTGCCGGCGGGTGCGAGCAGGCCGAACCACGACGACGCCTCGAAGCCGGGCAACCCGGCCTCGGCCACGGTAGGCACGTCGGGCAGCGCCGGCGCGCGCTGTGCACTGGTCACCGCCAGCGCCCGCAACTTGCCGGCCTTGATGTGCGGCAATGCCGATGGCAGGTTGTCGAACATCAGCTGCACCTGTCCACCCAGAAGGTCGGTCAACGCCGGCGAACTGCCTTTGTAGGGAACGTGTGTCATCTGCACGCCGGACATCGTCTTGAAAAGCTCGCCCGCCAGGTGGATCGACGTGCCGCTGCCAGACGATGCGAAATTGAGCTTGCCCGGGTTGGCCTTGCCGTAGGCGATCAGTTCCTGCACTGAAGTGGCCGGCACCGCCGGGTTCACGACGAGTACGTTGGGAACGCCGGCGACCAGGATCACCGGCGCGAAGTCGCGCTGATGGTCGTAGGGCATCTTGGCGTACAGGCCCGGGTTGATCGCATGCGTGCCCACCGTGCCCATCAGCAGCGTGTAGCCATCCGGCGCCGATTTCGCCACCAGCTCGGCGCCGATGTTGCCACCGGCGCCGGGACGGTTGTCGACGACGACGGGCTGGCCGCCCATTTCCGTCAGCTTCTGCGCCACCGCGCGTGCCAGGATGTCCGTGGTGCCACCGGCCGGAAATGGCACGACGATGCGGATGGGCTTGGTCGGATAGGGCGCCTGCGCTTGCACAGCGGGCGCGGCGACGGCTGCCGCGATGACGACCATCACGGCGTGGAACGCTCGGAATTTCATTGCAGGCCTTGGGATGGTGACGCGCGGTCAATCGACCTTGGCGCCGGAGATCTTCACGATGCGGGCGTACTTCGTCAATTCGCTGGCGATCATCTGCGCAAATTGTTCGGGCGTGTTGGGCGAAGGCTCGGCGCCGTCGGCGATCAGCCGCGAACGCACCTCCGGCGTGTTGAGGATCTTCGTCACGTCGGCATTCCATTTGGCGACGATGGCCGGCGGCGTGCCCGCAGGCGCGAACAAACCGTACCAGGTCGAGATATCGAAGCCGGGCAGCCCGGCCTCGGCCATCGTGGGCAAATCGGGCACCAGCGGCGACCGTTTGGCCGTGGTGACGGCGAGCGCCTTCAGTTTGCCGGCCTTGACCTGGGCCATCGCGTTGGCAAGGTTGTCGAACATGAATTGCGTGTCACCGGCCAGCAGTGCCTGCGTGGCGGGCGCGCCACCCTTGAACGGCACATGGACCGCATCCGTCCCCGTCTCGACCTTGAACAGTTCGCCCGCAAGGTGGCCCGCGCTGCCGCTGCTGCCCGAGCCAAACGACAGCTTGCCGGGATTGGCGCGGACGTAGGCGATGAACTCCCGCGCGTTGTTCACCGGCGAGGCCGCATTCACGACCAGCACGTTCGGCGTGATCGCAAGCAACGTGATCGGGGCGAAATCCTTCGCCGCGTCATACGGCATCCTGGCATAGAGGCTGGGATTGACCGCATGCGTCGACAACGCGCCCAGCAGGATGGTGTAGCCGTCCGGCGCGGATTTCGCCACCAGGTCGGCGCCGATGTTGCCGCCCGCGCCCGGCCGGTTTTCCACGACCACCGGCTGGCCCCAGGCCTCGGTGAGCTTCTGCGCCACCAGGCGACCCGTGATATCGAGCGAGCCACCCGGGGGAAAGGGCACCACCAGTTTCACCGGCTTGGCGGGGTAGGTCTGCGCCATGGCGACGGGCGCGGCGAGGAGGCCCGTGGCCACCGCCATCAGCAACAGGCGTCTCGTGGTTGAACGCACGGCAACGTCTTGTAACAACTTGAACACGGCGGAACTCCTTGCTTGCTCCAATTCAAATCATTCTAGCAAGCCCTCCCGGATACCGTGAGGCGTAGCGGCGCGGGCTTTGGCGCGTTGGCCCGTCCACGGGCATAATCACAGGTTGCGTCCAACGTGCCCGCTGCGCCCGAATTCCCGGAATCGAGGCGTCGCCCTGCGTCGTCCAACCGAGCGTGTCAAAAGTCCTGATGAGCCGAATTGTTATCGTCGTTGCCGTTATCCTGGGAATTGCCGCCGCCGGCTGGGGTGGCTACTGGTATGGCAATCAGAAAAACGCCGCGCCTGCCGTTGGGGGAGCGCCCGGTGCCGGCGGCGGAGCACAGGGGCAAGGCAAGGGTCCCGGTGCGTCCGCCGGCGGTCCTCCGCCTGTAGCCATCGAAGCGACCAAGGTCGTGACAGCGCCGATGCCGCAGACCATCATCGCGGTGGGTAGCTTGCGCTCCGATGAATCGATCACGCTGCGTCCGGAGAGCGCGGGTCGGATCAGCGAGATCACGTTCCAGGAAGGCCAGCGCGTTGCCAAGGGGGTGCCGCTCGTCAAGCTCGATCCGGCGATCCCGCAGGCCGAATTGTCGCAAGCCCGTGCCAACCTGGTGCTGGCGAAATCCAAGTTCGATCGCGCCGTCGACCTGGCGCAACGCAGCTTCATTTCCGGGCAGGCCAGGGACGAGGCGGAGAACAATTTCAAGGTCGCGGAAGCCTCGGTGCAGCTGGCGCAGGCCAAGCTCGCCAAGACGGATATCCGGGCGCCGTTCTCGGGGATCATCGGGCTGCGCTCGGTGTCGGTTGGCGACTACGTGAAGGAGGGCGCCGACCTCGTCAATCTCGAGGCCATCGATCCGCTCAAGGTCGACTTCCGAGTACCGGAGACCTACCTGCGCCAGATCCAGGTCGGCCAGGCGCTGCAGATCACGCTCGATGCGCTGCCGGGCAAGTCTTATGACGGCAAGGTGGTGGCCGTCAATCCGCTGATCGACACGGCGGGACGCTCAGTGGTCATTCGTGCCAGGGTGGGCAACCAGGACACGACGCTGCGCCCCGGCATGTTTGCGCGGGTGCGCCTCATCACCAAGGACCAGGCCGACGCGATGGTCGTGCCCGAACAGGCGCTGGTGCCGCAAGGCAATGAGCAATATGTGTTCAAGGTCATCGACGGCAAGGTGGTGCGCGTGAAGGTCGAAACCGGGCAGCGGCGCGACAGCAGGGTCGAAGTGCTGTCGGGGCTTGCCGCCGGCGACATGGTCGTGACGGCCGGCCAACTCAAGATCCGCGACGGCGCAGCAGTGCGCGTGGCCGGTGCCGAAAGCGGCAAGGCTTCATCCGCGGCGGCGCAGGCACCGCAGCCGGTTGCACCGGTGCGCGGTGACGCCAGTCCGGCCGCTCCCGCCACCGCGGCACCGGTCAAGGCCGAGGGCCCGTCCACTCGTCCGCCGAAGAGCTGATGCCGGCCTCTCTGGAGATTGCTTAAATGACCCTGCCTGAGCTTTGCATCAAGCGGCCCGTGTTCGCGACGGTGCTGTCGCTGGTCATCCTGCTCGTCGGGCTCATCTCGTACCAGCGCTTGTCCGTGCGCGAATATCCGCGCATCGACGAGCCGGTCGTCAGCGTTTCCACCACCTACCGCGGCGCGTCCGCGGAAGTCGTCGAGTCGCAGGTCACCAAGATCCTCGAGGACTCGCTGTCCGGCATCGAGGGCGTGCAGATCATGACGTCCCAGAGCCGGTCGGAGCGCAGCCAGATCAACGTGCGCTTCCGGCTCACGCGCGATCCTGATTCGGCCGCCGCGGATGTGCGCGACAAGGTCTCGCGCGTGCGCGGCAAGCTGCCCGATGCCGTCGACGAGCCGGTGATCGCCAAGGTGGAAGCCGATTCGTTCCCGGTGATCTACATCGCCGTGGAAGCGGGTCAGCAAACCCCGCTGCAGGCCTCCGACTATGTTGCGCGTTACATCAAGCCGCGGTTGTCCGTTCTGCCGGGCGCGGCCGACGTTCGGATCTTCGGCGAGCGTCAGGTGTCGATGCGTGTCAACATCGACCGCACGCGACTGGCTGGATACAGACTCACCGTGCAGGACGTCGAGGACGCCATCCGCCGGCAGAACGCGGAAATTCCGGCGGGGCGCATCGAATCGACCTCGCGCGAATTCACGGTGGTCGCGGAAACCGACTTGCAGACGCCCGAGCAGTTCAGCCAGATCATCATCTCCAATGTCGGCGGATACCCGGTGCGCATCCGCGATATCGGGTCGGTGGCCATCGGCGCGCTCGATGACCGCTCGATCTCGCGCTTCAACAGCAAGCCGTCGCTCAATATCGGCGTGATCAAGCAGGCCGTGGCCAACCCGCTCGAGTTGTCCAACGCCGTCCGCGACGAAGTGGAAAAGATCAACGAGAACCTGCCGGCCGGCATGAAACTCGTGGTGGCCTATGACACGTCGGTATTCATCGACCGGTCGATCTCGTCGGTGTTCCGCACAATCATGGAAGCCACGATCCTCGTGGTGCTGGTCATCTTCTTCTTCCTGCGCAGCCTGCGCGCCACGATCATCCCGATCGTGACGATCCCGGTGTCGCTGATCGGTGCGTTTGCGCTGATGTATTTCTTCGGCTTCACGATCAACACGCTGACGTTGCTGGCGATGGTGCTGGCGATCGGGCTGGTCGTCGACGACGCCATCGTGGTGCTGGAAAACATCTTCCGCCATATCGAGGCCGGGATGCCGCGCATGCAAGCGGCCATGCAGGGGTCGAAGGAGATCGCCTTTGCGGTGATCGCGATGACGCTGACGCTCACGTCCGTGTTCGCGCCGCTGGCCTTCGCCACTGGCCGCACCGGGCGGCTGTTCATCGAATTTGCGCTGACGCTGGCCGGCGCCGTGATGGTGTCCGGATTCATCGCACTGACGTTGACACCCATGTTGTGCTCGGTGCTGCTGCGCCACGAGGCGAAGCATTCGTGGCTCTACAACACCATCGAGGCGGGATTCGTCGCGTTCACCAACGGCTATCGGCGGCTGCTGACGGGATTGCTGCACGCACGCTGGATCGTCGGCGTGGTGTGGCTCGTCACGCTCGTCGCGGGCGCGGTTCTGTTCATGAACCTCAAGTCGGAACTGACACCCGTCGAAGATCGGGGCGTCATATTCGGCATCGTCACGGCGCCGCAGGGATCCACTCCGCAATTCACGTCGGATCAGTTGAAGCCGATCGAGGAATTCTATTCGCAGGTACCCGAGGCTTACGCCTACACGGCCATCTCCGGTTTTCCCACCGTGGTCGACGGCAACGCCGTGCTTCGACTGAAGCCATGGGAGGAGCGCACTAAAAAGCAGCAGCAGATTGCCGACGAGCTGCGACCCAAGTTCGCCGCCATTCCCGGGGCGCTGGCGTTTCCGATCAATCCGCCGTCGCTGGGCCAGAGTTTCCGGTCGACGCCGATCGAATACGTGATCATGTCGCAGGTGCCGTACCCCGAATTGCAGCGCGTGGTCGACCGCTTCCTTGACGAAGCCCGCAAGATCGCCGGCGTCCAGAACCTGCAGATCGACCTGCGCCTCAACACGCCCGAAGTGCGCGTGAACATCAATCGCGACAAGCTGGGCGACGTCGGCGTCAATGTCGACACGGTAGGCAGGACGCTGGAGACCATGCTGGGTGGCCGCCAGGTCACGCGCTTCAAGCGCGACGGCGAGCAATATGACGTCATCGTCCAGGTGGCCTCGCTCGATCGGTCCACGCCTGCGGATATCAGCGAAATCTATGTGCGGGCGCGCGACGGCAGCATGGTGCAACTGGCCAACCTCGTCGACGTCAGGGAAGGCGTGGCGCCGCAGTCGCTGAACCACTTCAATCGCCTGCGCGCGGTCAAGGTCACGGGCACGCTGGCGCCGGGATACACCATCGACGAAGCGCTGAAGGCCATGGACGCGGCGGCCAAGGCATCGTTGCCGCCCACCGCACAAACCGGCCTCGACGGGCAGTCACGGGAGTTCCGCGCGTCCGGCCAGGAAATCTATTTCACGTTCGTACTTGCGCTGTTCTTCATCTACCTGGTGCTGGCGGCGCAGTTCGAGAGTTTTGTGCATCCGTTCGTGATCATGCTGTCGGTGCCGCTGTCGATGACGGGCGCGTTGTTCGCGCTGTGGCTCTCCGGCGGCACGCTCAACATCTACAGCCAGGTGGGCCTCATCACGCTCGTTGGACTCATCACCAAGCACGGCATCCTGATCGTCGAGTTCGCCAACCAGCTGCGCGCCAAGGGCGAGGAATTGATCCCGGCCATCGTCGACTCGGCCACGCTCCGGCTGCGGCCGATCCTGATGACCACGGGTGCGATGGTGCTGGGGGCGGTGCCGCTGGCGCTGGCGCATGGTGCCGGCGCCGAGTCGAGGACCCAGATCGGCTGGGTCATCGTCGGCGGGATGTCATTTGGCACCTTGTTGACGCTGTTCGTCGTGCCGGTCGCGTACTCGCTGGTGGCGCGCAAGGCGCATATCGAGGCGCACGGCATCGACGCCGCCAGCCCACCCGCCGCTCCGCCGGGCCATCACGCGCCAATTCCGGCGCCGGGGCACGCGGACTGAAGGCCGGCGGATTTCTCCGTAGGCGAGGCTTCAGCCTCGCGCAGTGTGGCCGGGGCCCGCGCGAAACATTTCCGCAGGCGCCGCGAGGCTGAAGCCTCGCCTTCGGTGTCACATTTGACATAGAATCGTCACCCGCCCAAGGCAAACTGTTCGATTTGCCGGCATCCATCGAGGAGAAAACTTTCATGTCGCACGCCTTGCCCCGTATTGCCCGCCTCTCGCTTGCCGTCGCGCTGTTCGGCGTCGCCACCGCCGCCGCGGCCCAGACCGAGATCCAGTTCTGGCACTCGATGACCGGCGCCCTGGGCGATCGCGTCAGCGATCTCGCCAAGCGCTTCAACGACACCCAGAAAGATTACAAGATCGTGCCGGTGTTCAAGGGCACGTATCCGGAATCGATGGCCGCCACCGTCGCGGCAACCCGTGCCGGCAACCCGCCGCATGTGGTGCAGGTGTTCGAGGTGGGCACGGCAACGATGATGGCATCGGGCAAGGCGATCAAGCCGGTCTACGAAGTGATGGCGCAGGCGGGCGAGAAGTTCGACCCCAAGTCCTTCATTCCGGCCGTGGCGGGTTACTACTCGACGCCGGCGGGACAGATGCTCTCGTTCCCCTTCAACAGCTCGACGCCCGTGTTCTACTTCAACAAGGACGCGTTCGTGAAGGCCGGGATCGACCCCAACCAGCCGCCCAAGACCTGGCCCGCAGTGATGGCCGCCGCTGCCAAGCTCAAGGTATCGGGTGAAAAGTGCAGCTACACGACGGGCTGGCCCTCGTGGGTGCAGTTCGAGACGTTCAGCGCGTGGCATGACCTGCCGTTTGCGTCCGAGCAAAATGGCTTCGCCGGCAACAATCCGAAGCTGCTGATCGCCAACCCGCTGCAGATCAAGCACATCGAGAACCTGGTCGAGTGGTCGAAGAAGGGTTACTTCACTTACGGCGGACGTACCAACGAGGCCGAGTCGAAGTTCGCCAGCGGCGAATGTGCGATGCTGACCTCGAGCTCCGCCGCTTATGCAAACATCAAGCGCAATGCCAAATTCGCATTCGGCATCTCCACCATTCCGTACTATCCGGACGCCGCGGGCGCACCCCAGAACACGATCATTGGCGGGGCGTCGCTGTGGGTGATGAACGGCAAGAAGCCCGAGGAGTACAAGGGCATCGCCAAGTTCTTCACGTTCCTGTCGTCGCCGGAAATCCAGGCGCAGTGGCACCAGGAAACGGGCTACCTGCCCATCACGATGGCGGCGTACGAGATCACGAAGAAGTCGGGGTTCTACGACAAGAATCCGGGCACCAACGTGTCGGTCGAACAGATGATCGTCAAGACCACCAAGAACTCGCGCGGCGTGCGCATCGGCAACTTCGTGCAGGTGCGCGACGCGATCCAGGAAGAACTCGAAGCGGCGCTGGCCGGCAAGAAGACTGCGAAGCAAGCGGTCGAGGACGGCGCCAAGAAGGGCAATGAACTGATCGAGAAATTCGCGAAGGCGCAGAAGGGCTAAAGCCGACGCGCTGCGGCGGAACAAGGCGTCCTGTCCACGTGACCGGGCGCCTTTTTTCCGCGCGTCGCACTGCCCGAGCGCATTACTGCATCTGACCAGGAACCATGGAAAAGCGCGTTCGTTTCGACTCCCGCTGGCTGCCGTATGCGCTGGTCGCCCCGCAAATGGCGATCACGGTCATCTTTTTCTTCTGGCCGGCGTTCCAGACGCTGCATCAATCGCTGCTGGTCGAGGATGCCTTCGGCACCAGCAGCGAATTCGTGTGGTTCGAGAATTTCCGCGAGCTGTTCAACAACAGCGACTACCTGTCGTCGTTCCGGATCACCGCCGTGTTCTCGGTGCTGGTCACGGTGCTGGGGTTGTCGATCTCGCTGGTGCTGGCCGTGCTGGCCGATCGCGTGGTCCGAGGCGCGCACGTCTACAAGACGCTGCTGATCTGGCCCTATGCCGTGGCGCCCGCGGTGGCGGCCGTGCTGTGGTTGTTCCTGTTCAGTCCGACGCTCGGCATCGTGGCGCACTGGCTCCAGGGCGTGGGCATCGCCTGGAATCCGCTGCTCGTCGATACCGACGCGATGATCCTGATCGTGGTCGCCGCGGTGTGGAAGCAGATTTCCTACAATTTCCTGTTCTTCCTGGCCGGGTTGCAGTCGATTCCGAAATCGCTGATCGAAGCCGCGGCCATCGACGGCGCCGGGCCGGTCAAGCGGTTCTTCACCATCATCTTCCCGCTGCTGTCGCCGACCACGTTCTTCCTCGTGGTCGTCAACATCGTCTACGCGTTCATCGACACGTTCGGCATTGTCGACGCCGCCACCGGGGGTGGCCCGGGCCGGGCCACCACGATCCTTGTCTTCAAGATCTACCATGACGGCTTCAAGGGGCTGGACCTCGGGGGCTCGGCCGCGCAGTCGGCGGTGCTGATGGTGATCCTGATCGCGCTCACCGTCGTGCAGTTCCGTTTTGTCGAACGCAAGGTGCAGTATTAGTCGCATGCCCGTCCAATGATTGAAAACCGTCCCCTCGTCACGTTCTTCACCCACCTGATCCTGGTGATCGGCGTGGCGCTGGTCGCGTTCCCGTTGTATGTGACGTTCATTGCGTCGACCCAGACCGCGGAGCAGGCGCAGCTTGCGCCGATGTCGCTCATTCCCGGCAACCAGCTGGTGGAAAACTACAAGCAGGTGCTGACGCAGGGCTCGGAGCGCGGCTCCGGCGCGCCGGTGGGCCGGATGCTGTTCAACAGCCTGATCTCGGCGCTGGTGATCGCGGTTGGCAAGATCTCGATCTCGCTGATTTCGGCGTTTGCCATCGTGTACTTCCGGTTTCCGTTGCGCGCGACATTCTTCTGGATGATCTTCATCACGTTGATGCTGCCGGTGGAGGTGCGCATCCTGCCCACCTACAAGGTCGTGGCCGACCTTGGCATGATCAACACCTACGCCGGGCTCACCGTGCCGTTGATCGCGTCGGCCACCGCCACCTTCCTGTTCCGCCAGTTCTTCCTGACGATCCCCGACGAACTGGCCGAGGCCGCGCGCATCGACGGGGCCGGGCCGCTGCGCTTCCTGTGGGATGTCGTCATCCCGCTGTCGCGCACCAACATGGCGGCGCTCTTCGTCATCACGTTCCTTTACGGCTGGAACCAGTACCTGTGGCCGCTGCTGGTCACCACCGACGAGGCCATGTACACGACGGTGATCGGCATCAAGCGGATGATCACCGGCGGGGACGCTGCGACCGAGTGGAACCTGGTCATGGCCACGGCCATTCTCGCGATGTTGCCGCCGGCCCTGGTGGTGGTGTTGATGCAGCGCTGGTTCGTCAAGGGCCTGGTGGATACGGAAAAATGAGGTGGCGATGAGCGATCCGTCGCCGCTGCCGGCATCGCCTGCGACGGCACCCGATCCGGCCGCTGTCCGGCCCTACGATCCTGCGCGGGATCGCGACGTGCTGCTGCGCCTGTTGTCCGTCACGGCGTCGTTCGCCGGCTTGTGCATCGCTGCGCTGGGCTTCCTGGAAATCGGTGCGCCGGAAGCGGCGACGCGCAGCTACGCTGACGAGGTGATCGCGCTCGATGGCATGTTGTTCGTGTTCTGCGTCTACCTCATCCTGTGGGCATTGCGCACAACCAAGGTCTCACGGGTGCGGACGCTGACGCGCATCATCGATGTGATTTTCCTGTTCGCGCTCACCACGATGCTGGCCGCATCGGGCTACATCCTTTTCCGGGTGCTCTAGTGGCAAAAGTGGAACTGCGGGATGTCCGCAAGAGTTACGCCGATCTCGAGGTCATCCACGGGGTCACCACCAACGTGGCCGATGGCGAATTCGTCGTCATCGTCGGGCCGTCGGGTTGCGGCAAATCGACGCTGCTGCGGATGGTGGCGGGCCTCGAGGCGATCAGCGGCGGCGAGATCGTGATCGGCGATCGCGTGGTCAACAAGCTCGAGCCAAAGGATCGCGACATCGCGATGGTGTTCCAGAACTACGCGCTCTATCCGCACATGAGCGTCTTCCAGAACATGGCTTACGGTCTCAAGATTCGCGGCTTCACCAAGGACGACATCAAGGCGCGCGTGGATCGCGCGGCGGGCATTCTCGAGCTGGGGCCGCTGCTCGACCGCAAGCCGCGGGCCCTGTCCGGCGGCCAGCGGCAGCGCGTGGCCATGGGCCGTGCGATCGTGCGCGAGCCGGCCGTATTTCTCTTCGACGAGCCGCTCTCCAACCTTGACGCCAAGTTGCGCGTGCAGATGCGCTTCGAGATCCAGAAGCTCCATCGCCGCCTCAAGACCACCAGTCTCTATGTGACGCACGACCAGGTCGAGGCCATGACGCTCGCGCAGCGGATGATCGTGATGAACGCCGGCCGTGCCGAGCAGATCGGCACCCCGATGGAGGTCTATGAAAATCCGGCCACATTGTTTGTCGCCGGTTTCATCGGCTCGCCGGCGATGAACTTCCTGCCGGCCAAGGGGGAGGGCGGTTCGCGCTTTGCGCTGGTCGCCGGTGGCTACGTCGACGCCGCAGTGGGCACGGCGGCCCCCGGCGCGGGGGTCACCATCGGCATCCGGCCGGAGCATCTGCGGCCGTGCGCACCCGACCAGGCATTGTTTTCCGGCGCCGTCGAGATGGTGGAGCAACTGGGCGCCGACACGCTGGTTCACCTCGGTCATGGCGCCGCCACGATCGTCGTGCGCCTGCCGCATGAGATTCGTTACGAAGTCGGCGGCATGATGCACGTCACCGCCGACCCGAACCGCGTGTTCCTGTTCGACAGCGCCACCGGCGCGCGGCTGTGAGCGCGGCGCGACTCTTGCCGCCATGGCCCTATCCACGCATGTGCGCGCATCGCGGGGCCGGCAAGCTGGCACCCGAGAACACGCTGACCGCCATGCGGGTGGGATACGCACACGGCTACAAGATGGTTGAGATCGACGTCAAGCTGGCGGCGGACAATGTCGCCTTCCTGCTGCACGACGCCACGCTGGAGCGTACGACCAGCGGCCGGGGGCGTGCCGACGCGCTGCTGTGGCGCGAGCTGTCGCGCCTCGATGCTGGTGGCTGGCATTCGGCCAAGTACGCCGGGGAAATGCTGCCCACGCTGGCTGCCGTTGGCCGCTGGGCGCGCGCGCACGGCGTGGCATGCAATGTCGAGATCAAACCCACGCCGGGACGCGAGCGCGAAACCGGTGCCGCCATCGCGCTCGACGTCGCCACCATGTGGCGCGAAGCGGAAGTACCACCGTTGCTGTCGTCGTTTTCCGAAGCTTCGCTGCAAGCGGCGCGCGACGCGGTGCCGGAACTGCCGCGGGCGCTATTGCTCGACGAGCTGCCTGCCGATTGGGTCGACCGCCTGGCGCGGCTGGGTTGCGTCGCTCTCGACCTCGATCATGAAGTGCTCACGCGCGCGGTCGTGGAAACGGCGCATCGCAGCGGCTATCGCGTGTGCTGCTTCACGCCCAACGACGGCGCCCGCGTGGCCGTGCTGGTGGAGTGGGGCGTGGACACGATCATCACTGACGCGGTGGACCAGATCCCCGCGGCCTGACCGCGCGACGAAACCCTCAGCGCCTGTAGGCGAGGCTTCAGCCTCGCGCCGCGAAGCTTGAGCCTCGCCTACGGGCGCTGAGCCAGCCGATGCTTCAAGCCGTCGCCATGTCCGGGCGGTTGATCGGCTTTTCGTCGATCGGCAGGTTGATCAGCCCCGCCACGACGCCGAGCGCCATCGACAGGTACCAGACGATGTCGTAGCTGCCGGTGACGTCGTAGAGCTTGCCGCCCAGCCATGCACCCAGGAAGCTCCCGATCTGGTGCGAAAAGAACGTGAGGCCGGCAAGCATGGCGAGGTAACGCACGCCGAAGATCTGCGCGACCACCCCGTTGGTGACCGGGACCGTCGACAGCCAAAGCAGGCCCAGCGTCATCGCAAAGATGTACACGCTGGTGGCGGAAAGCGGCGCCCAGAAGAACACTGCGAACACCACGGCGCGCGCGAAGTAGATCGTCGACAGGATGTTCTTCTTGCTGATCCGTCCGCCCAGCCATCCTGCGACATAGGTGCCGATGATGTTGAAGAGGCCGACCAGCGCCAGCGCCATCACCGCGACATCGGCCGGCAACCCTTTGTCGGCCAGGTAGGCCGGCAGGTGCACCGCCACGAACACGACCTGGAATCCACACACGAAAAAGCCGAGCGACAGCAGCACGTAACCGCGATGACCCAAGGCTTCATGGATGGCCTGTCCCGCCGACTGCTTGAACGAATGGGCCTGCGCGTCGCGCTTTTCGACCAGCACCGCGGCCAGCGGGGCGATCAGCAGTGCGACCCCCGCAAGTGCGATCAGCGCCATGTGCCAGCCGCCGTGCGTGAGGAGCCACTGCGTCAGCGGCAGGATTGCAAATTGGCCGAAGGACCCGGCAGCCGCCGAAATGCCCAGCGCCATGCTGCGCTTTTCCGGCGGGAACCGGCGGCCCAGCACGCCTGAAATCACGCTGAACGTGACGCCCGACAAGCCGGTGCCGATCAGGACGCCCGCGGTGAGCACGAAGAGCCACGGCGCGGTGGCGGTGGACATCAACAGCAGTCCGAGCACATACAGGATGCAGCCGCCGATCACCACGCGCGCCGTGCCGAAGCGGTCGGCAATCATGCCGGTGAACGGCTGCGTCGCGCCCCACACCAGATTCTGGATGGCGATGGCCAGCGCGAACGTCTCGCGGCCCCAGCCAAGATCCGACGATATCGGCTGCAGGAAGAGTCCGAAGCCGCCGCGGATGCCCATCGCCAGGGTGAGGATGATGCCGCCGGCGACGAGAACGGCGGTGGGAGTGCGCCAATCGGCGGCGGTGGATGGGGTCATGACGATTCCTTGCGCAAGCAGGATCAGGTGGACGAACCCACCTGAGGGTGCAGTGCTTCGACGTCTTCGAGAAGGCCGACGAGTTTGGCAACCTTGGGCGAGCCGAGCCGCTGGCTCACTTCGTGTTGCGCGCGATCCCAGGCCGGTTTGGCGGCGGCGAGTCGCGCGCGACCGCGGCGCGTGACCGACACCTCGCGCGTGCGTGCATCCTTGCCGGCGGCGACGACGAGGAGGCCATCGGCAACCAGCGGCTCGAGGTTGCGCGACAGCGCCGTGCGGTCGAGCAACAAGACGGCGGCGAGTTCGGTGATCCGCAGCGGCCCGCGCTGGACGAGCGTGCGCAGCAGTGAAAACTGGGTGACGCGCAGTCCGGTTTCAACCATCGCGTCGTCGTAGAGCTGGGTCAGGGCGCGCGCCGCGCGGCGCAGGCGGCCGCAGACGCAAGGCTGGCCGGCGGCAGTGGCGGGGGCGGCAGGAGGGGGCATGGCTGCGATAAAACGCGCATATGCACGCATTTCATGAGTATATGCACCTATCGAGGCGTTGGCAACGATGTTACCGGGAAAAATTTTCGTCAGCGAGGCTTTCGGCCTGGCGATCAGATTGCCGCATTGAACCGCCAGGCTGAAGCCTCGCTTACAAGGCAACGGATGCCACGTGGGAGGATAGCCAGACGACGGCGATCACGACGACGGATATCACGGCCTGGATATCACGGCCACGGATATCACGCCCACGCCATCGATCGACTGACGGCCTTGTGCCATCCTGCCGTCAATTCCGCAGCATGCTCCCGACTCATTGCCGGCTCGAACACGCGGTCGACCTGCCGGTTGGCCAGGATGTCGTCCGTGCCGGACCAGAAGCCGGTGGCCAGCCCCGCCAGATACGCCGCTCCCAAGGCCGTGGTTTCAAGCACCTTCGGGCGCACCACCGGCACGCCCAGCAAATCGGCCTGGAACTGCATCAGCAGGTTGTTGGCCGTGGCGCCGCCGTCGACGCGCAATTCGCGCAGCGCGATGCCGGCGTCCTTTTCCATCGCCTTCAAAACGTCGGCACTCTGATACGCGATGGCCTCGAGCGCGGCGCGCGCGATGTGGCCGCGCGTGGCGCCGCGCGTGAGTCCGAACATGGCGCCGCGCGCATACGCGTCCCAGTGCGGCGCGCCCAATCCCGCGAAGGCCGGCACGATATACACGCCGCCGTTATCCGGCACGCCGGCAGCCAGCGCTTCGATCTCGGAGGCATGCCGGATGATCTCCAGCCCGTCGCGCAGCCATTGCACGACGGCGCCGCCGATGAACACGCTGCCCTCGAGCGCATAGGTGAGGTGACCATCGCGCTGCCACGCCACCGTGGTCAGCAGGTTGTTGCGTGACGCAACCGGCTCGCGACCGGTATTGAGCAGCAGGAAGCATCCGGTGCCATAGGTGTTCTTGGCGAGCCCGGGCTGCACGCAACCCTGCCCGAACAGCGCTGCCTGCTGGTCGCCGGCAATGCCCGCGATGGGCACCATCACGCCGTCGACCGCGGCCTCGGCGCACACCCCGGTGGACGCCACGACCTGCGGCAACACTTCCGGCGGGATGTCGAGCAACCGCAGCAGCTCCGGATCCCACGCGCCGCTCCTGATGTTGAACAGCAACGTGCGACTGGCATTGGACGCATCCGTGCAATGCACGCGGCCTTCCGTCAATTGCCAGATCAGCCAGGTGTCGATCGTGCCGAATGCGAGTTCACCGCGCGCTGCGCGGGCCCGCGCACCCGGCACATGATCGAGCAGCCATTTCAATTTCGTCCCGGAAAAGTAGGCGTCGAGCACCAGCCCCGTGCGCTCGGCGAAAAGCGGCGCATGGCCTGCTGCACGCAAGTCGTCGCACAGCGGCGCGGTGCGGCGGTCCTGCCAGACGATCGCGTTGGCGATGGGCCGGCCCGTGGCGCGCTCCCACACCACCGTGGTTTCGCGCTGGTTGGTGATGCCGATGGCGGACAGGTCGCGCGCGCCGATGCCGGCCTTGGCCAGCGCTTCGTGCAGCACGCCCGCCTGCGTGGCCCAAATGGCCGTCGCGTCGTGTTCGACCCATCCGGGTTGCGGATAGATTTGCGGAAACTCCTGCTGGGCAGCGCCGCGGACAGTGCCGGCGTGATCGAACACGATGGCCCGCGAACTGGTCGTGCCCTGGTCCAGAGCAAGAACAAACGGCATGGTGGTGCCTCCGGTTGCCGCGATGGTGCGCTGCGGCGTAAAATCGTCGGGTCTGCATCATTTTAGCCCGTGCCCGTCGGCTCGACGCGATGGGCCTTCACGATCCACCTGCATCAGCCCATCCCACCATGCCGCTTTCCATGCCCACCGTGCCGCGCGAGCGGCTGCACCTGCGCACCGTCACGTATGAAGGATTCCGGCGCGACGATGGCCTGTTCGATATCGACGCCCACATCGTCGACGTGAAGGATCACAGCTACGACTTGCTGGCCGGTATCCGCGACGCGGGCTTGCCGGTGCACAACATGCGCGTGCGCGTGACCATCGATCGCGAATTCGTCATCCATACGATCGAAGCCGTGACCGACGACATGCCCTACCCGGGCGTATGCGATGCCATTGGCCCCACGTACGGCAAGCTGGTCGGCGCCAACCTGCTGTTCGGGTTTCGCAAGCGGCTGCATGAGACGATGGGCGGCGTGCACGGTTGCACCCATCTGACCGAAATGCTTGCCTACCTGCCGACTGCCGCAGTGCAGACCTTCGCCGGCATCACCGGCGAGGACGACGGCGACGACAAGCCGTTCCAGCTCGACCATTGTCATGCCCTCGAAACAACGACCGACAACGTTCGCTGCTTTTACCCGAAGTGGTATCGCGGATTATCCGAAACAGCAACCTTGCGACCCGAACAACCTCCCAACGA
>JANMCS010000499.1:0-3058 GCA_031361405.1 Betaproteobacteria bacterium | reverse complement strand
GTTGGCGCCAGGCCGCTATTAATACCCCCCGTAAATTTTCCTTGGGGGGTGGTGTCGGCGTGGCTTCCGCCTCGGGGGGAATCCGGTACCCTTACCGCGTGGGTCACGCCTCGCCTACACGTCCTCTACCGGGTACTACCTACAGCCCGCGGGCGATTCGCGCGTAGGCCGAATGATTGTGGATCGACTCGAAGTTTTCCGCCTCGACGGCAAAGCCGGCAAAGCGCGGATCGGCCGCCAGCCGGCCCGCCACGCCGCGGACCAGGTCCTCGACAAAGCGCGGATTGTCATAGGCGCGCTCGGTAACATACTTTTCGTCGGCGCGCTTCAGGATGCCGTAGAGCTCGCATGACGCCTCTTCCTCCGCAATGCGAATCAGGTCGTGCACGAGTACCGACGCCGTGGGCTGCACGGCAATGGTGACGGTTGAGCGCTGGTTATGCGCGCCGTATTCGGAGATTTCCTTCGAGCACGGGCACAGCGACGTGACGGGAACGGCCACCGTCACGGTCGCGGTGTAACGGCCACCGGTCAGTTCGCCGGTGAGGCGCACTTCGTAGTCCAGCAGGCTGGCCACGCCCGAGACCGGGGCGATCTTGCGCACGAAGAACGGAAACGCAAGTTCGATCCGGCCGCCGGGCGCATCGAGGCGCACGACAAGGTCGTCCAGCAACCCGCGCATGCCGTCCACGGTAAGCGGCGGCGCGCCGGGCGCCGCGCGCTCCTCGAGCAACATCACCAGCCGCGACATGTGCGTGCCCTTGCGGTCCTCGGCCAGGGCGACGACCACGCTCGCGACCGCGATGGTGGGCTGCGCCACGCCATCGTGATCGGCAAACTGCAACGGATACTTGATGCCGCGGATGCCCACCTGGTCAATGGCCAGGTGACGCTCGTCGCGCTCCGACTGCATGTCGGGGATCGGCATCAGGGTAGCGGGTTGTTCAGGACGGTTCATGAGGCTCTTTGCAGGATTGTACGGGAGGTCGGGAGGCGTCTGCGTCCGCGCTGCGCGCTTCGGTATGCGCCCGCAGAGCGCCCCGGCGCGATCATCACGCCGCCGGCTTGGCCCACGGCTCGGCTGCGCGCACGCCGAAGCGCGTGCGCACCGCGTTGGCGATGCCGCCGGCATCGAGCCCCACGTGGGCCAGCAAAAACGCCGGGTCGCCGTGATCGATGAAATGATCGGGCAGGCCGAGATGCAGGATCGCCGCCGCTACGCCGGCCGCGGCCAACGCCTCCGCGACCGCGCTGCCGGCGCCGCCGGCAACGACGTTTTCCTCGAAGGTGACCAGCGCATCGTGCTCGCGCGCCATGCGCAGCACCATGTCGACGTCGAGCGGCTTGACGAAGCGCATGTTGACGACGGTGGCGTCGAGTTCCTCGGCGACCGCCAGCGCGGGCTGCAGCATCGATCCGAACGCCAGCAACGCGATGCGGTGGGTGCGTGCCTTGGCCTCGCGCCGCAGTTCGGCGCGGCCGATGGTCAGCGCATGCATCACCGGTTCGATGGCCACGCCGGGTCCGGCACCGCGCGGATAGCGCACCGCCGCCGGCGAGCCCAACGTGGCCGCCGTGTAGAGCATCTGCCGGCATTCGTTTTCGTCGGCGGGCGCCATCACCGTCATGTTCGGCAGGCAGCGCAGGAACGAGAGGTCGAACGCGCCGATGTGCGTGGCGCCGTCGGCGCCGACCACGCCTGCGCGGTCGATGGCAAACACCACCGGCAGGTTCTGCAGCACGACATCGTGGATCAGCTGGTCATACGCGCGCTGCAGGAAGGTCGAGTAGATCGCCACGACCGGCCGCATGCCCTCGCAAGCGAGGCCGGCGGCAAACGTGACCGCATGCTGCTCGGCGATGCCGACGTCGAAGTAGCGCTGCGGAAACTGCTGCGAAAACTTGACGAGCCCCGACCCTTCGCGCATCGCGGGCGTGATGCCGACGATGCGCTCGTCGAGCGCCGCCATGTCGCACAGCCAGTCGCCGAAAATCTGCGTGTACGTCGGCTTGCCGGGCGCCTTCGGCACCATGCCCACGGCCGGATCGAATCTGGTGACCGCGTGATAGACGATGGGCTCTTCTTCCGCCTTCGGATAGCCGTAGCCCTTTTTCGTGATCACGTGCAGGAACTGCGCGCCCGGCAATTCGCGGACGTTGGCCAGCGTACGCACCAGCATCTCGAGGTCGTGGCCGTCGATCGGGCCGATGTAATTGAAGCCGAATTCCTCGAACAGCGTGCCGGGCAACACCATGCCCTTCATGTGCTCTTCCCAGCGCTTCGCAAGATCGTGCACCGGCGGCAATTTGGACAGCACTTCCTTGCCGCCGCGACGGACGGTGTTGTAGAGGCGCCCGGACAGGATCTTGGCGAGATAATTGTTGAACGCGCCCACCGGCTCGGAAATCGACATCTCGTTGTCGTTGAGGATGACGAGCAGGTTGGCACCCTGCGCATTGTTCAGCGCCTCGAAGGCCATGCCGGCGCTCATCGCGCCGTCGCCGATCACCGCCACCACGTGCCGCTCTTCGTGCTTCAGCTTGGCGGCGATCGCCATGCCCAGCGCGGCCGAGATCGACGTCGACGAGTGCGCGGTGCCAAAGGTGTCGTATTCCGATTCACCCCGGCGCGGGAAGCCGGACGGCCCGCCCCATTGCCGCAGCCCCGCCATCGCTTCGCGCCGGCCGGTGAGGATCTTGTGCGCGTAGGTCTGGTGGCCGACGTCCCAGACGATGCGGTCCTCGGGCGTATCGAAGATGTAGTGCAGGGCGACCGTGAGCTCGACTGTGCCGAGGTTGGACGACAGGTGGCCACCCGTCTGCGCGACCGATTGCAGCAGGAATTGGCGCAACTCGCGCGCGAGGTCGTGCAGTTGCGCCCGATCGAGCAGGCGCAGGTCGGCGGGACTGTTGATGCGTTCGAGCAACGGAAACATGGACGTGGTCATTTCTTCAGGTCAGTGGCTGCGGCGCGCAATCCAGTCGGCGATCTCGCGCAACCGCCGCGCGCCAACGCCGAAAGGTGCGAGTGCGGCCACGGCCTCAGCGTGCACGCCCG
>JANMCS010000477.1:0-1370 GCA_031361405.1 Betaproteobacteria bacterium | reverse complement strand
TGGACAGGTGGATGTGCGTCGCGGGATCGATCACCGCAAACCCATACTCGCCGGGAATGACGCCGTTGTTGGCAAACGCTGCGGTGGTCAATTGCATCGGGTCGGGTCTCGCGTTATGGTCGGGACGGGGGTGTAGCCCCGCGCATGGCCTCCACGGATGCTTTTTGCAGTTCCATGGTCTTGATGCTCATCTGCATCATACTGACGCTCATCGTCAGCCAGTTCTCGATCACCCGCAATTCGGCGATCTTGCGGTCGATTTCCACCGGATCGAGCGCTGCGAACAGCGCAGCCGGGTTGCCGAAGGGCATGCCGGGCGGCATGGCGGCGCCGGGCGCCGCGCCCGCGGCGGGGAAGCCCGGCATGGCCAGGCCCAGTGGATTCCACATGCGCTGGAGAAAGCCCATCGCGTCCTGCGGCGAAAAGGCGGACGCATCGTCCGCGGGTTTGCCGGGTCCTTGCTGATCGGCCATCGCGATCTCCTCCAAAGTGCGCGCTCAAGGATTGGCGTCGCGTATTTGTTACTATCCTCCACTATGGCGGAGTCCGGTGCAACACTGTTGGCCCGCGTCGCCGCAATCGTCGGCCACGCGCATGTGCTGTCCGCACCGGCGGACGTCGAAGCCTACTACGTCGATTGGCGCGGCCGCTATCGCGGTGCCGCGCTGGCGGTCGTCCGGCCCGGGACCACTGCGGAGGTGGCCGCAGTGGTGCGCGCCTGCGTCGGGGCCGGCGTGGCCATCGTGCCGCAAGGCGGCAATACCGGCCTGTGCGGAGGCGCCATCCCCCGCGACAATCAAGGCGAGATCGTGCTGGCGCTGACCCGCATGCAGCGCGTGCGCGCCGTGGATACGGCCAATGCCACGATCACCGTCGAGGCCGGCGCCACGCTGGCCGCCGTACAGGCGGTCGCCACCGAAGCCGGCCTGATGTTTCCGTTGTCGCTCGCGTCGGAAGGCAGTTGCACGATCGGCGGCAACCTGTCCACCAACGCCGGCGGCACCGCGGTGCTGCGCTTTGGCAATACCCGTGAACTTGCGCTGGGGCTCGAGGTGGTGCTGGCCGACGGCGAAATCTGGAACGGCCTGCGGGGACTGCGCAAGGACAACACGGGCTACGATCTGAAGCACCTCTTCATCGGCGCGGAAGGCACGCTCGGCATCGTCACGGCCGCCGTGCTCAAGTTGTTCGCCGCCCCGCGCGTGGCGGTCACCGCTATTGCCGCGCTGGCCACGCCCGACCATGCGTTGGCGCTGCTGGCGGCGTTGAAGAGTGCGCTGGGCGACCGGCTGACCGGTTTCGAGTTGATGAGCGCCTTCTCCCTGGCGCTGTCGCGCCAACATCATCCCGGCTCGCCGGACCCGATGCCG